>NZ_LJBR01000517.1 GCF_001282115.1 Streptomyces sp. NRRL B-24085
GCGTGGGCGGGGGGGGTGTCGAACTGGACGTGGGCGTCGAGAGGGCTATGGGGCATGGAGGCGGGCTCGATTCGAGGCCGGCCTGGCCGTGGAGGCCGGCCTGACCCGGTGGTTGAGGTCATCGGTGGGCGCGAGTTGCGGTGACGGCTGGCCGGGGCGGCCCGGCCCGGGGACGCGGCGCGGACCGCGCGGGGGCACTGGTGGCGGACGCGGGGGTGGGCGCGGTGGCGCGGTTCCAGCGGGTGCGCAGGGCGTTGAGGTCGGCCAGGGCGCGGCGGCTGCCGGTGATGAGCTGGTGGGGGGTGTTGGCGGGGTCGTCGGTGTAGGCGGTGATCCGCGCGGCGACAGTGTGGGCGCGGGTGAGGAGGGCGCGTTTCAGGATTTTCTCGCCCCAGTACTCGGGGGAGCCGGCGGGTGTGGAGACCAGGGCCATCAGGTCTTTGGGAGTGAGGGAGTCGGTGATCAGTCTGCGGTGCTGGGCCTCGCCGAGGACGGTGACCGGGTCGACCATGTCGCCGCGGTGGACCAGCGCCGTGATGGACTGCCAGAGCGCGGCGTGCAGCGGCAGCAGGAAGTCCTCGGCGACGAGCCACCGCATCTGCTGGACCTCCGCCGGATAGGCGGTGGCCGTCGCCAGGAGGAGGCGTTCTTCGTCGAGGTCCTCCTCGCCGGCCTGCCGTGGATCATCCACGGGGGGTGTCGTGCGGGGGAAGGAGCCGGGGTGCGGGGCGAACTGTTCGGCGAGGGCGTCCAGGACGCGGCCGATGTCGTCGGCCATGCCGAGCGTCGTGGCTGTCGGGTTGGGCAGGCCCGGGTCGGTTGCGGTGGAAGCGAGGCGCTCGGCGTGCGCGCGCAGGATCCGGCGAGCGTTGTCGGCGCGGATCATCCTGGCGTACGCCGCAGTGTGCTTGGGCTGCGGGCAGAACTGGATGAGGGCGTGGAGGTAGGAGGCGCTCAGGCCGCGAGCGTGAGGACGGGCGTGGTCCAGCACGGCGTTGAGCCAGGCCGTGTCCTTGGCATGGTTGGCGGGGTCGGGTGGTGGGAGGGTGCGGATCGCGGTGAACAGTGCGGCGTGGGTGTGGCTGTCGAAGTGGTGGGCGATCAGCGGCTCGGTGTCGGCCAGACGCGAAGGTTCGAGGAGGAGGGCGCCGAGCAGAGCCTGCTCGGCGTAGTGCACGGGCTTCGGCACCGGGACGCGGTCGAGGCCGTCGTCGTCATGGGGATCGATGGCGTGAGGCATCAGGCGGCGAGAGTGAAGTCAGCAGGGTTGAAGGGCTTGTTGAGGTGCGTGGCGAGCAGGTGTGCGGCCAGGCGAGGGGGGACGGCGTTGCCGATCTGCGAGAACATCTGGCCCTTGTTGCCCTGCCAGGGATAGTCGGTGGGGAAGCTCTGCAGCACACCCGCTTCCCGGGCGGTGATCTTGATCGGCTCCGGTGCCGACCCCGCTGCCTCGACGGCGGGCTCGGCGACCCAGGTGCACTCGTTGGCCCGGTGGCCGAAGAAGAGCGTGCCGGCGGGTTCGTCGGACCGGCGGATGGTGGCGTTGGTCTGGTTGTTGCTGCGCAGTGACCACGACCAGCGGTGCGCCTCGGCAGTGAACGTGGGGGCTGCGTCTGCGGGGCGGTTCTCGCGGGCGCCGTGCGGGGCGGCCCAGCCGGAGCCCTCTCGCCGGAAGGGCAGGACGATCTCGGAGTCGGGGCGGGGTGCCCAGGTGCCGCGGGCGCGGGCGTCGGTGAGGGTCTTGCGGGCGCCGGAGGGGAAGGGCTCTGGGCCTCCGCCTGGTCCGCCGCCCGCGCACACAGTGGGCACGGGCCGGTCGGTGGCGCCCCAGCCGAGGGCCTCCGCCATGGACACCCAGCGGGTGCGGCCGGGCCCGAACAGGCTTTCTGGCTCGGCGAGTTGTGCATGTGTGGGGGGTGGGGGCTCGGCGGTTCGTACCCGGGAGGCGAGCAGGATCGCCCTCCGCCGAGTCTGCGGGACACCGTAGTCGGCGGCGTTGAGAATGCCGACCCACACCGAGAAGCCCCAGGTGCGCAGGATGGCCGCGTACTGCTTCCACAACGGCAGAACGTCGGGGACCTCTTCCATGGCCACCCACTCGGGCTCGCCCACGGTGTTCAGGGCGTGCAGGTAGCGCATGGGCTCGGCCGCCAGGAGAGAGCGCTCGTCCGCGCACGCGGCGAGCAACTGCTCGCGGGTGTCGCGTCCGGCCGCGAGGTCGGCGACGGCCTGGTGGACGAGCGGCTGGTCGACCAGGCCGAGCCGCTTGCCGGCCATGCTCCATGCCTGGCACGGCGGGGAGGCGATGAGTCCGAGGATGCGGCCGGAGAAGATCCACGTCGGATAGCGGGCGACGTCGGTCCGGATCGTCAACTGCCCCGCCATGGCTCGGGTCTTACAGGCCCATGCATCCCACTCCAGGCCGAGGTCCCGCGCGCCGAGGACGGTGAGCGCGTGGCTCCAGCCGCCGGGCCCGGCGAACAGATCGAGGATGATCCGCCTCACCAGGCCAGTCCGAAGTCGCCCTGCACCGGTTGGGCTTCACCGCGGCAGGCCCAGGGAGAACAGCCGTCGATCACGCCGTTCTCCATCTCCTCCACCGCAGCGGCACCGTCGTCGAGTTCCTGCTGGCGCGCAGCCCACTCCGCGGCGGTGACGTGGTCGATGGGGGCCTGGTCGAGCGGGACGCGGGAGCGGTGCAGGAACGCCTGGCCCAGCAGCCGGTTCCCGGCCGCGTTCGCGCGGGCGTTGCCCTGGCGGATGGCCGCGTCGAACGCGACCACGTCCGCCCATTCCTCCGGACTGCTTTCCCGGATATTCCTCCACTGCGCGTTTCCGTGAAATGGGCAACCGAGGCAGCTCGATTTCGGCGTGTCTGCCAGGCCTATAGAGGTCAAATAGCGGATGCAGTCTGCGCGTGACCAGCCGAGGTCTATGAGTGGATGCCGGTTGCGCATGTACTTGACGTCGGCGTCCTTGGCCCGGTGAAATTCATCCGTCGAGATGCCGACCCACTGTTCGACGAATATATCCTTGGGGATGCGCTGGGGGTAGGGGTAGCCGAGGAGTTCCCGGACCTTCTTCTTGATCGGTTTGATCTTGTATTCCCCGGTGCACTGGCGCCTGGTCATGCCCTGCTTCCCGTCCTGGTTGAGGATGTATAGAGGCATGGACGCGAAGCGGTGCTCGGGATCTAGGGCATCGTTACGGATGTTTCCCGCGGTGACGCGCAGAACGGGTATGCCTGCAGGCGCGGCTATTTCTTGTTCGAGGCGGTCGAGGTGGGAATAGACGGCTTTGGGTTCCCAGCCAGTGTCGGCGAAGATGGCGTAGTCGACCTTGGGAAGGATGCCTTCGGCGGACAGGGCAAGCATGGTACTGGATTGAATTCCGGCGCCTAGTGAAATCGCGTGGAAAGCGGGGAGTTCGGAAATGACTGGTCCTTGGGGTGATGGGGTCGGCCCAGTTCAGCGGCGAGGCGGGCGATGCGGGCGCTGATGAGGGCTGCGTGGCGGATGGGCAGGGCGTGTGTGGTGTGAGGGAGGACGTCCAGCGCGGCGGCCGGGAGTTGGACGGCCAGATGCTTGGTGTGGGCGGCGGGGATGTGCCGGTCGTCGGCTCCCGCCATGAGCATCAGCCGGTCGCCGAGTTGGCTCAGGACGGTGAGGTCGCGCGGCTTGTAGTCGCACAGGGACTGCCACAGGGCGGCGAGATCACCGGTCGCGGTGTGGATGACGCCGTGGCGGCACCGTGGTGGCCCGTCGGCCGACCGGTTGGGGCGTGGGGTGAGGCTGTGGGGGTGCGTGCCGGGAAGCCGTCGGCGCAGGAGATCCACTGCGCGCGGTGCGTGGGCGCAGGTCAGAGCAGCGAGGCTGCGCCCGGCGGCCAGCAGCCAGGCGCGCGGGCCGCGGCCGGGCAGCACCGTCGCACCGCGTGCGGTGGGAGACAGCAGCACCATGCCCCGTACCCGGGTCAGGTATTGGGGGTGCAGGGCGGTGAGTTCCTGCAGGACGAGGGCGCCCAGGGAGTGGCCAGCGAGCACGAGCGGTCCGGTGGGGACGAGGCGGGTCAGGATCTGGTGCAGGTCGTCGGCGAGCTGTTCGACCGTCAGCGGTGCCCGGCCTCGGGAGGTGTGGCCGTGCGCGCGCTGGTCGTAGCGCAGGACGCCCAGGCCCAGACCGGTCAGGTGCCGGGTGTGCAGACGCCACAGGTCGGCGGTGACGGACGCGCCGTGCACGAGGACGACCGTCGCGTCGTCGCGACGCGGGCGCACAGGCGTATCGCGGTAGACGGCCAGGGGTGTGCCGTCCGCGGCGGAGACGGACAACACCTCAGTGACAGAAGGCGGATTGGGCATGGGAGGGGACTCCGGAAGGTGGATCGCTGGAGGGGCAGCCGTGCGCTGCGTGAGCCGGGGGCGGAGCCAGCTGTTGGACACCGCACTGCGCTTGTCGCTGCGAGTGGGGCGTGGCGATACCGAGGACCCGCGACTCCGAGGGCCCCGGACGTTCAGCGCCGTACCGCTGTTGGGGGCGCCGCGAGGGTTAGCGAGGGCGGCGCAGCGGTGCGGGTGGCGGCGATGGCAGGGGCTGCCCCAGCCGGTCCAGTCCGCCGCCGGCCAGGTGGCGCGGGCGACCAGGACGCGGTCCGCCGGGGCGAAGCTCATCGTCTGCGACCCGCCCCCTGCTTCGTTGCATGAGGGATCACGGCCGCTGCTCGGGCGCTAGCCGGGGGGCTTGTGCTGGGCGAGGGCACGCCGGCCTTCGGCGGTGACGTGGAGGCGCTGACCCTGGTGCAGGGGTGTCGTGGTGTCCACGTCGACGAGTTCTCGCTTGATCAGGGCGTTGAGGCTGGCGACGTTCACGGTGGCCCGGTCCTTGTCGATGGCCTTGAGCACGCCGTGCCGGCTGATTACGTAACGAGTGCCGCCTCCTGCGGACAGCCGGGCGAGGACGGCGTACTGGCTGGCCGTGATCTCCGGCACCGGTGTCTCCTGCTGCTGTTCGGAGTACTGCTTCAGGTCCCGGGAGATACCACTGGCGAGGTAGTAGCAGCCGGTGCATGCCAGGTCGAGCCCGTGGGCGGCGTCCGCGAGGCGCTCCGCCATGGCGGGGACGGCCTCCGCGTGCCGTGCCGTGCGCACGGCTGCTTCATCGGCCGGCGGGCCGGGGAACGCGGCGCCCTCCAGAGGGTTGGCCTGCAGCGCGCCGGCCAAGTCGGACGCGGCGATGCTGGCGGCGAAGACGACGGAGGCGAGCGCATCCAGGGACGGGCGGCTGCCGGGTACGGCGGCGTACTGGCTGCCGTCGAGGGCGGCCAGGCGTTCCATGGCCTGTTGGACCAGCTCGTTCGTGGCCAGGATCTTCGACGTGAGCTGCTGCCGGGCGTCGGTGCCGGGTGTGAGGGTGAGTGAGCGGCCTTCGCTGTGCAAGTCCTCGAAGGCGCTGCCGAGTTGCCGCAGGTGGGCGATCTCGGCTTGCAGGTCGATCTGGTGAATGGTGCTGCTCCGGGTGAGGGCCGGGGGCTTGGTGGTCAGCGGCTGCGTCGGTGGGCCTGGTCCGGGGAGGGTGTCGCGGGCGTGGCTGGAC
>NZ_LJBR01000518.1 GCF_001282115.1 Streptomyces sp. NRRL B-24085
CCCCGCAGCCACCTCTTCCCCTGCTCCGGTCCCGGCTTCGGCGGCACCCCCCGCAGGGCGGCCGGGACGAGCGGGGCGTGGCGGAGCCACGGGGCGTGGACCGGGTACGGGACGGGGGGTCGGCGCGGTGCGGCCGCTGGCCGGAGTGGCGCGGGGACCCTGGGCACTCTCGTGAATCTGAGGCTCCTCGGGAATGAGAGGCATGGGCTGATTTTTATCAAACGTTGGTGCGGCTCGCGTCAGCGGGTGGCACATCAGTGCGAGCGGAATCGTCAGAAATCGAAGCCGAGCTGGCCCTCGATTTTCGGAACGCTTCCGTCCGCCCAGCTACGGGCCTTCTTGAGGTGCCGCCACTGGGGCAGCGCATCAAGATACGCCCACGACAAGCGGTGGTAAGGGGTGGGGCCCCGAACCTCCAGCGCGGCCTTGTGCACGGGTGAGGGATACCCGGCGTTGGCCGCGAAACCGAAGTCTGCATGGTCGATACCCAGTTCGGCCATCATTTTGTCGCGCTGAACCTTGGCGATCACCGAGGCCGCAGCGACGGCCACGCAGGACTGGTCACCCTTGATGACGGTCCGGACCTTCCAGGGCGTACCGAGATAGTCGTGCTTCCCGTCGAGGATCACCGCGTCCGGCCGGACCGGGAGTGCCTCCAGGGCGCGCACGGCGGCGGTCCTCAGGGCGGCCGTCATACCCAGGTCGTCGATCTCCTCCGGAGTCGCGTGTCCCAGGGCGTACGACGTCACCCATGTCCGCAGTTCCTCGGCGAGTTCGGTGCGGCGCTTGACGCTCAGCAGCTTGGAGTCGGTGAGGCCTTGGGGCGGTCGGCGCAGTCCGGTGACCGCCGCACAGACGGTGACCGGGCCGGCCCAGGCACCTCGCCCCACCTCGTCGACACCGGCGATGATCTTCGCTCCGGTGGTGGCACGAAGAGAGCGCTCGACGGTGTGAGTAGGCGGTTCGTACGGCATGGCGCCCTTAGCGTACGCCGCTCGGATCACCCGGCGACACCCCGGTTTCCCCGGAAGGCGCCGAGACGTCCACGAGGGGCGCTCACCGTCCGTTCGACCGCAGCAGCGGCAGCACGAACTGGTCGATCATCTCCTCGAGATCCTGATCGCCCCATTCGCTACCGCGCATCTTGGAGCGATACATCATCATGGCGGGGATGGCATCGAAGACATAGTCGTTCGCCGCGTCAGGACGCACCTCGCCCCGCTGCATTCCACGGGTGATGATCTCGCGAAGCAACTTGGTGCTCGGTTCCACGACGCCGTTGAAGATCACGGCATGGAAGCGCTCCGCCTGAGCTTGATCGCATTCGTGAATGACGGAACGCAGGGCGAAGCCAGGTCGCGAGAACATCGCCTCGCGCGCCAGGCGACACAGCTCGAGCAGGTCCTCGCGCACACCGCCGAAGTCGGGGACCTCCTCGAAACGTGGCAGCCCGGCCCGGAGGGCGTCCGCGACGAGGTCCTCCTTGGACGGCCAGCGGCGGTAGACCGCGGCCTTGCCGGTCTGGGCGCCGGCGGCGACCCCTTCCATCGTGAGGCCGTTCCAGCCGACCGTGCTGAGCTGCTCCAGCGCGGCGTCGAGAATCGCACGCTCCAGCACGGCGCCGCGCCGACGGGGGGAGGCCGGCTGAGCGGGGGCGGCCGTCCAGCGCGAGGTAACCATCTGAATGTCTCCAGCGAACAGGGAAGCGGTGATTGCGGGGAGGGACGAAACACCGCGCGGCGACAAGGGGGGACACGCCGCGCGCCAACAAACTTAAGTGAACGCTTGCGTTCACTACCGGGGACTCACTACCGTTGACGCAACAGTGAACGCCACCGTTCACTAATGCGCTCGTGGGGGACCCATAGTGACAACCTCTCCGTTGATCAAAGATCAGAAACCAGGTGCGGCCCGCCGGGAAGGACGCCCCGGAATCGCGCTCGCCGTCATCGCGGCCTGCCAACTCATGGTGGTCCTCGACGCGACGATTGTGAACATCGCGCTGCCGCACATTCAAGACGCTCTCCAGTTCAGCACCACCGACCTCACGTGGGTGGTCAGCGCCTACACGCTCACCTTCGGCGGCCTGCTGCTTCTCGGCGGCCGCGCCGGTGACATCCTCGGGCGCCGCCGGGTCTTCATGACCGGCATCCTGCTGTTCACCTTCGCCTCGCTGCTCGGCGGTCTGGCCCAGGAGCCCTGGCAACTGCTGGCCGCCCGTGTGCTGCAGGGCGTGGGCGGCGCGATAGCCTCGCCGACCTCGTTGGCGCTGATCACGACCACCTTCCCCGAAGGGCCCGAGCGGAACAGGGCGTTCGGAGTCTTCGCCGCGGTCTCCGCGGGCGGCGGCGCCATAGGCCTCCTCGCGGGAGGCATGCTCACCGAGTGGCTCGACTGGCGGTGGGTGCTCTTCGTCAACGTGCCGATCGGTGTGGTGATCGCCGTCCTCACTCCGCTGTACATCAGCGAGTCCGAACGGCACAGCGGCCGCTTCGACATCGCGGGCGCCCTGACCTCCACGGGAGGCATGGCCCTGCTGGTCTACGGCTTCATCCGGGCCGCGGACGAGGGCTGGCGTGACAACCTGACCCTCGGGTCCTTCGGTGCAGCCGTGGTGCTCCTGCTCGCCTTCGCCTTCATCGAGTCGCGCGCCAAGGAGCCGATCACTCCCCTGCGGATGTTCGCCGACCGCAATCGCTCGGGCACGTACGTGATCATGCTGAGTCTCGCCGCCGCGATGTTCGGCATGTTCTTCTACATCGTGCTCTTCGTCCAGAACGTCCTGGACTACACCCCGATCGAGGCCGGTCTGGCCTTCCTTCCGGTGACGGTCGTCATCGCGCTGGGCGCGGGCCTGTCGCAGCGGTTCCTGCCGGTGCTCGGCCCCAAGCCGTTCATGCTCACGGGCTCGGCGCTCGCCGTGACCGGACTCGCCTGGCAGGCCCTCATCAGCTCCGACAGCTCCTACGTCGGCGGGGTGCTCGGCCCCATGCTGATCTTCGGTTTCGGCATGGGCCTGAACTTCGTGACGCTGACGATCACCGCGGTCTCCGGTGTGGCCCAGCACGAGGCCGGCGCGGCCTCCGGGCTGCTCAACACCACGCAGCAGGTGGGTGGTTCGCTCGGCCTGTCCATCCTGACGACGGTGTTCGGGTCGGCCAGCAAGGACGAGGCGGAGAAGCAACTGCCGCACTTCATGGCCGACGGTTCGCCGGAGCAGAAGGCGGAGTTCGCCAAGACGCACCAGCTCCCCGCCCCGTGGGGACACGAGGTGCTCGCCCAGGGCATCTCCTCGGGCTTCGTGGCGGCCGCCTCGATGGCCGTACTCGCCCTCGTCAGCGCCTGGTTGGTGATCAAGGTCCGCAAGAGCGATCTGGAGGCCCTCGCCGGCACGGCGGGCCCGGGTATCGGCTGACGGGACCGGTTTCCCGATGAGCCGCGGATGGCCGGACCAGATCCGGGGAATTGACGGCGAGGACGACGGTCCGGCCATCCGCATCAAAAGGACCAGGTACAGCAGAGAGAACAGCGTCGACCGACCCACCACCACACCCCCGCCCCTCTCGTGCATACCGCGTACCGACCCGTTCGTCGCACGGCAACTGTCATGACAACGAGCGCCCGGTTACGCAGAGTTCCCGACATACACGGAGAGTTTCAATGATGTGATCGGGGTCGGTCGATGCAGGGCAGGGGCGACTCCTACTCCGACACCCGCAACCATTCCGGAAACGCCTCGGTCCGCTGCACCCACTCGGCGGGAGGCGTTCCGGCCTCGCCCCCGGCGATCACACCGCCCACGATGGCGCAGGTCGTGTCCACGTCGCCGCCCACCTGGGCGGTCGTCCAGAACGCCTCCTCGTAGTCGCCCAGGGACCGGGCGGCTGACCACAGGGCGAACGGCACGGTGTCATGGGCCGTCGTACGGCGCCCGCAGCCCAGGACGGCCGCCACGGTGGAGGCGTCGCCGTAGTCCAGCATGTCGCGGGCCCGCCGCAGCCCCGCACCGACGGCACTCTTCGGGACGAGCGCGATGACACCGTCCAGCAGCGCACCGGGGCTGGGCGGACCACCGGGGCCGGCGGCCAGCGCGGCGGCCGCGGCGACGGCCATGGCGCCGACGACGGCCTCCCGGTGCTGGTGCGTGGGGTACGCCGAGATCTCGGCCTGGTGGGTCGCCTGCTCCGGATCGTCGGCGTAGAAGGCTCCCAGCGGCGCGATGCGCATCGCGGCGCCGTTGCCCCAGGACCCCTGCCCGTTGAAGAGGGCCGCGGCGAGCTCACGCCAGTCGCCGCCCTCGCGGACCAGCCGCAGCAGCCGGTTGACGGCGGGCCCGTAACCCCGGTCGAAGTCGTGGTGCTCGGCGAAGGAGCGGGCCAGGGCGTCCTGGTCGACGCGGTGGTGGGCGGCCAGCACGGCGACGACCGAGCAGGCCATCTCGGTGTCGTCCGTCCACTGCCAGTGGCCGGGCGGCAGCTCGCGGTTCTTCAGCAGGGGGTAGTTCACCGGCACGAAGTACTGCGAGCCCAGCGCGTCTCCCACGGCCAGGCCACGCAAGCTGGCCAGGGCGCGGTGCAGACGGTCGTCGGTGGCGGAGTCAGCGGTCATCGGTCTGCCACTCTAATCGGTGATCCCGTACGGCTCCGGCTCCCGCCAGCGCTGGAAGGGCCGGTCAAGTGCGTATTTGCCGTCGTCCCCGAGAACGAGCATCCGCATCTCCGCGTTCCCCGGATTCGACAGCGACTCGAACTCGGCGACGGTCCAGTGGAACCAGCGCATACAGAACAGCCGCATGGCCAGCCCGTGCGTCACGATCAGGACGTTCGGCGGATGGTCGGGCGCCTCGAAGCTGCGGAACAGGCTCTCCAGGAAGCCGCCGACCCGGTCGTACACGTCGGCCCCGGACTCACCCTGGGCGAAGCGGTAGAAGAAGTGCCCATAGGCGTCGCGGTACGCCTTCTGCAGACGTACGTCGTCACGGTCCTGCCAGTTCCCCCAGTCCTGCTCCCGGAGCCGGGGTTCCTCGCGCACCCGTATGAGCTCGGGGTCCAGATGGAAGGCGCGCAGGGTCTCGTGGGTGCGGCGATAGGGAGAGACGTACACGCTGACGCGTTCGCGGCCCAGCACCTCTCGCAGCCGTTTACCGGTCTCCTCCGCCTGCCGCCAGCCCCGTTCCGTCAGGGCCAGGGCGTGGTCGGGCTCGCGTTCGTACACGGTGTCATCAACATTGCCCGTTGACTCCCCGTGCCGGACAAGGACGATTCGCCGTGGTCGTGCCATGCCAAGACCCTAGATCGGGAGAGGGCGTATCGAGCACTCGTACGGGCTCCATACGGCGTAGGTCACACATTTCCCGCACCATCGTCCACCCGGAGGCGCACTTCTGGTGAGTCGGGATCTCAAACCGTCCAGGCCGGTTCGAGGTCCACGATGTCGCCCGTGAGGGCGGCGACGTCGGCCTCGGTCTGGGCCCGCAGCGCGAGCCGTTCCACGCGTTCGGTGCGGTACTTGCCGTGCTCGGCGGCCGACCGCCACATCGAGAGGACGAGGAACTCGTTACCCGGGGCCTCTCCGAACAGGCCCCGGATCATGCCGGGCGAGCCGGCCATCGCCGGGTTCCAGACCTTCTCCTGCATCAGGGTGAAGTGCTCCGCCCGCTCCTCATGGACGCGGCAGTGGGCGAACCGCACCAGGTCGGCGTCGGTGAAGCGGGGTTCGAAGCCCGTCTTCACGTCGAAGCGGTAGTCGAACAGCTTGACCTGGATGTCCTTGAACGTGCCTGACTGGGCCGCCGCGAGCCGGTCGTGGGAACGCGCCATGAAGGAGTCGTAGAAGGAACGGCTCTCCCAGAAGGAGAAGATGTGCGCCACACCCTGCCGCCCCCGGCTCCAGCCTCCGCCCTGTCCCCGAAACCCCGGCTCTCCCAGAAGCCCCGCCCACTTTCGCTGCACCCGCTCGAACCCCCGGCGGCCCACCACGGGTCAGCGA
>NZ_LJBR01000519.1 GCF_001282115.1 Streptomyces sp. NRRL B-24085
GGGGAAAGCGGGGGCGTGGGGTCCGGACCTGGGCCGGGCCGCGCGCCCCCGCTTGTCGCTTTTTCACTCCGGTGCTCCGGCGCACGCTCCGGCCGCCGTGGCGTACGCCGTGGTTGAACAGATGAGCTGGGGAGCCCACGCAGGGATGGAAACCCCACGAAGTTGGGTAAAAACGCTGTGACGGCGCCACCGTTCATGATTCCCTCTAACTCGCCAACGCAGCCCCTCGGACGTCCTCCGGACACGTCCTGACCTCCCACTGGGCTGACCGGGCCGATCCCCCCACAGTCGCCCGGGTGCGCCGGAACCCCACACCACCCTTTCTTTGCGTGCTAGCGGAGCCGATCCATGCTCACGACCCTGAACACCTCGTACACCGACACGCGCGCGGCCGACCTCGCCTGGGCCCTGGGGCGTGAGCCGCTTCCCGCCCTCGCCGAGCTCGACGTCGACATCGCCGGGGCGAAGCTTCAGTTGAGACTCCTCGGCGCGTCCCACCAAGTGCTCCTCGAGGAGGACCGGGGCACCTGTTCGGAGACGGTGGCGTGCATCCCCGGCAGCAGCACGCCGCTGCCGCTGGGCGTGGCCAAGCGGGTGGGGGACTGGGAGTACGAGTTCGCCGCCCGCGTCGAGGCCCTGTCGCCGGGTCAGTTCGCGGGCCGGGCACAGGAGTTGCTCGCGCTGGTGTCCGACCACCCGCACGGCCTCGCCGGCGTCTTCCCCGGCAGCCCGCACGCGTTCACGGCCCTGCTGGCCCAGCGCCACGAGGGCCAGGTGCACTGGCGGACCTGGCACGCGTACCCGCAGGACGGGCAGTTGGTGGCCACCCGGACCCGCGTCGGGGTCAGGGTCCCGGTGGGGACGTCGGGTTGAGCCGCGCAAACCCCTGCCCCCGGGTTCACTCCCACTTCCACACGTGTGGGTGACGAAGCGTGCCGTGGCCGTGACGTAACGTCGCACCGTGATCGAGCCGCACGCCCCCGCCCCGCCCGGCGCTCCGCCGCCCTGGGCCGGGCCCGCGCCGCTGCCGGTCCGCCCCGGCGTCGGCCGGTTCCTCGTCCTGGCCTGCGTCTTCGTCTGCGCGGCCTGCGGACTGGTGTACGAGCTCGAACTGGTCGCCCTGGCCTCGTACCTGACCGGTGACTCGGTCACCCAGGCCTCCGTGGTGCTGTCCGTCATGGTCTTCGCGATGGGCATCGGCTCGCTGGCCGCCAAGCGGCTGCGCCGGCTCGCGGCCGCGGCCTTCGGCGCCCTCGAGGCACTGCTCGCGCTGGTCGGCGGGTGCAGCGCGATGACCCTGTACGCCGTGTTCGCGTGGACCGGTGACTGGGGCGGGCTGTGGGCGAGCGGTCCGCGCTGGCTCCTGGTCGCCTTCTCCCTCGCCATCGGCCTGCTCATCGGGGCCGAGGTGCCCCTGCTGATGGAGCTGATCCAGCGCATCCGCCGCCAGGACGCGGGCGGCGCGGTGGCCGACCTGTTCGCGGCGGACTACGTCGGCGCCCTGGTCGGCGGCCTGGCCTTCCCGTTCCTCCTGCTGCCCCTGCTGGGCCAGTTGACCGGCGCGATGCTCACCGGCGCGGTCAACGCGGTCGCGGGCGGCGCCCTGGTCCTCGGCCTGTTCCGCGGCGACCTGACCCGCCGGGCCCGCAGGCTGCTGCTGGCCGCCAACCTCGCCGTGCTCGGCGTCCTCGCCACCGCCACCGTCCTCGTCGACGACTTCGAGCGAGCCGCGCGTGAGGCGGTCTACGGCCAGGACGTGCGGGTCGCCCTGGATGCCGGCGTCCGGGAGGTCGCGCTCACCGGCGGCACCGACGGCCGCCCCCTCGACCTCTACGTCGACGGCCGGCTCAGGGTCGGCGGCCGCGACGAGGACCGCTACCACGAGGCCCTCGTCCACCCCGCGATGAACGGCCCCCACGCGCGTGTGCTGGTCCTCGGCGGCGGAGACGGCCTCGCCGCCCGCGAGGTGCTCAGCCACTCCGGTGTCCGGCGGGTCGACCTGGTGGCGCTCGACCCCGCGGTGGTCGACCTGGCCCGCCGCGACCCCGCGCTCTCCCGGCTCAACGGCCATGTCTACGGCGACGCGCGCGTCCACGTCAGCACCGCGGACGCGTTCCGCCGGCTGCGGACGCAGGCGCCGGGGCCGTCGTACGACGTGGTGATCGCCGACCTGCCCGACCCCGGCGTCACCGCGAGCACCAAGCTGTACTCGCAGGAGTTCTACGGCCTCGTCCGCCGCGCCCTGGCCCCCGACGGCCGGTTCGTCGTGCACGCGGGCCCGGTCTCCTCCCGCCCCCGGGTCTTCTGGACGGTGGACGCGACCCTGCGCGCGGCGGGCCTGCGCACCACCCCCTACCGCGTCCGTGGCCCCGACTCCGGCTCCGGCCGCACGCCCGGGGTGTCCCGCGCCCCCCGCGACTGGGGCTTCGTGCTGGCCTCGCGGGGACGGCGGCCGGCACTGGCCCTGGACCCCCGCGGGCCCCGGCCGGCGACCCTGACGGCGGAGTCCCTGCGGGCGGCGCGCCGAGCGGCACAGGCGACCCGGGTCGGCGGCCTCGCGGCGTCCACATTGGTGCATCCGCGCTACTGATCCGCGCCGGCGGGGCGTAAGGGCGCTGTCACTTTCGACCAACGGGGGTGCGGGAGCGGCGCCCCTGGGTAGGCTCGGCAACCATGGAGCATGAGGTGTTCGTTCCGGTTCCGGTCGAGCGGCTGCGGGAGACCCTGGGGGATCCCGGCAGGGTGGCCCGGGCGGTTCCCGGGCTCCAGCAGGACGCCGGCGCCGAGCCCGTCGCCGGGCGCCTGAAGGTGCGGGTCGGCAGCCACTCCATCACCTACCGGGGCGCGGTCCGCGTCTCTCCACGGGACGACGGTTCCTACGCCGTCGAGGGCGAGGCGGCCGAGACCCGCGGCACCGGCTCGGTCAAGCTCGCCCTCACCGTCCGCCTGCGCGACACGGACGGCGGCACGACCCTGGTCTTCGACGGCACGGCCACGGCGGACGGCCGAGTCACGGAACTCCCCCAGGACGCGGTGGGCTCCGCGGTCGTACGCCTGCTGAACCGTTTCGCGGAGGCGCTGGGCGAGACGCCTGAGACGCCGGAGGAGGCGTCCGGGACGGCGGCGGCCCCGGAGACGGCCGAGGCTGCGGAGACTCCAGAGGTCCCGGAGACCGCCGAGGCCCCGGGAGCCGTCGCGGCGCAGGAGGCCGTGGAAACTCCCGAGGAGCCCAGCGAGCAGCCCACCGACCAGCCCACCGAGCAGCCCTCCGCCCCCCACGTAGACGACTTCACGGAACCCTCCGGCC
>NZ_LJBR01000052.1 GCF_001282115.1 Streptomyces sp. NRRL B-24085
GCAGACCACCGCCCCGCCGCCGCCCCCGCCCGTCGCGCCTCCTGCGCAGCCGGGGCAGCCCGCGCAGCCCGTCGCCGGGGACGCCACCGGCTGGTCCATGGAGGAGCGGCTCTACAACCAGGTGTGGGGCATGTTCGAGGACCTGGCCCGCTCCACGGCCGCCTACCGCAGTGCCGTGGACTTCGCGGACTCGCGCATGGAGAAGGAGCTGGACGCGGCCCTCGCCGACCCGCGCAGCCGGATCGGCGGGCAGGGGGACGCCGCACGGGAGGCGGCCCGCGCCAAACACGCCCAGCTCGTCGAACAGGCCCGCGCGGCCTACGACCGGGATCTCGGTCAGCTCACCGCCGAGTCGGACGTGGTCGAACCCGCCCTGCCGCCGGCGTACGCCCGCTGGGACAACCCCGTCTGGCACGGCTACCGGGTGCCGTTCGAGGTGCCCATGGCCGTGCGTCTGGGCGACCTGCATCTGCCCGAGTGCGCCGAGCTGCGCATCCCGATGCTCGTCCGGCTGCCCCTGGAGCGCGGCCTGTGGATCGACAGCGGGGCCGCCGGATCCCTCGACGGCTCGTTCCTCGACTCCCACGAACTGCACCGCCTCGCCATGGACACGGCCGTGGCGCTCGCGGCCCGGCTCCTCGCCGTCCACCCAGCCGGGGACTACACCCTGCACGTCATCGACCCGGCCGGCTCGGGGGCGCAGGCGCTCGCCCCGCTGGTGTGGTCCGGCGTGCTCGCCGCCCCGCCCGCCGTCGGCGCCGCCGGCGTGACGGACGTCCTGGCCCGGCTCACCGAGCGCGTCGACCTCGTGCAGATGGCGGTGCGCGGCGGCGCGGCCGACGCCCTTCCGCCCGGCCTCGACACCGCCGAACAGCTCCTGATCGTCAACGACTTCCCGCACGGTTTCGACGACCGTGCCGTGACCCAGCTCCGCTACCTCGCGGACGAAGGCCCGTCCGTCGGCGTCCACCTGATGATGGTCGCGGACCGTGAGCAGGCCTTCGGGTACGGCCCGCTCCTCGACCCCCTGTGGCGCTCGCTCATGCGGCTGACGCCGGTGCCCGACGACCACCTCGCCGACCCCTGGGTCGGCCATGCCTGGACCTACGAACCGCCGCTCCCGCCCGCCGGCAGCCAGGTGCTCCAACAGGTCCTGAACCAGGTCGCTGAGGCTCGCACCAAGTACACGTAAAGCCAGTCCCATCAGGGATTTTGACCTTTCTTTTGCCAATCGCTTTACCTTCCCTTGGTGATTGGGGTACGGTTGGTGGCACGGAGGGGAGTACTCCCTGTCGACTGCGGCGTACCCGTCAATACGGATCAGGCCTGATCCCGGGGCGTCGGCCCACCGTGGGTGGAAGAGACCTCCGGCAGCGCGACGACGCTGGTTACTTGCCGTTACGTATTGCCGGAGGAACTGTGGATGTTTCCGTGACCCTGTGGGTCCTGACGATCGTGGGCCTCGCCGCCCTCATCGCGGTCGACTTCTTCATCGGCCGCAAGCCGCACGACGTGTCGATCAAGGAAGCCGGTATCTGGACGGTCGTCTGGATCGCCCTGGCCGGTCTCTTCGGCCTCGGTCTGATGCTCTTCGCCGGCGGTCAGCCCGCCGGTGAGTTCTTCGCGGGCTTCATCACCGAGAAGTCCCTGAGCGTGGACAACCTCTTCGTCTTCGTCCTGATCATGGCGAAGTTCGCGGTGCCCTCGCAGTACCAGCAGCGGGTGCTTCTCGTCGGTGTCCTCATAGCCCTGGTGCTGCGCGCGATCTTCATCGCGGCCGGTGCCGCGATCATCGCCAGCTTCTCCTGGGTGTTCTACATCTTCGGCGCCTTCCTGATCTGGACCGCCTGGAAGCTCATCCAGGAGGCCCGGGCGGACGAGGAGGACGAGGAGTTCGAGGAGAACAAGCTCCTCAAGGCCGCCGAGCGCAGGTTCGGCGTGGCCGACCGCTACCACGGCACCAAGCTGTGGATCGTGGAGAACGGCAAGCGGGTCATGACGCCGATGCTCGTCGTGATGCTCGCGATCGGCTCCACCGACGTGCTGTTCGCCCTCGACTCGATCCCCGCGATCTTCGGTCTGACCCAGGACCCGTACATCGTCTTCACCGCCAACGCGTTCGCCCTGATGGGTCTGCGCCAGCTCTACTTCCTCATCGGAGGCCTGCTGAAGAAGCTGGTCCACCTGAGCTACGGCCTGTCGATCATCCTGGGCTTCATCGGCGTCAAGCTCGTGCTCCACGCCCTGCACGAGTCCGGGGTGCACGTCCCCGAGATCAGCATCCCGGTCTCGCTCGGCGTGATCTGCTCGGTCCTGATCGTCACCACCGTCACCAGCCTGATGGCCTCCAGGAAGCAGGCGGAGGCCGAGGCGGCGCAGGCGAAGAGCGAAGGCGCTCCGAAGGACAGCATCGAGGCCTGACCGCGGCCGACGTAGGGAGAACCACCACCGGGAGCGGCGTGCGGCGAATTGCCGGGTACCGCTCCCGGTGCTTGTTTTGTTCCAGAGCGCGTTCCCCGGCCCGGGGGCGCCGCGGCCGGCTGGAGACAACCGTGAAGTTCGTGCAGATCATCGGCTTCGAGACCGAACGCCTCGACGAGATGCGGCAGTTGATGGAGGAGGCCGGGCAGCGCAGCGCGGGCGGGACGGGCGGCCCGACCCACCGCATGCTCCTGAAGGACCGGGACAGGCCCAACCACTATCTGGCCCTGATCGAGTTCGACTCGTACGACGAGGCCATGCGCAACAGCGACGCCCCCGAGACCGGCAGACTCGCGGAGCAGTTGGGTGCGCTGACCATCGGCGACCGCGTCTACACCAACTGCGACGTCCTGGAATCCGGTGCGATCCAATAGTCCCGGCGCAGTGCGCGGCCCGCGCGCCTCTGCGACGATCGCCCCATGATCGCTCGGCTCAGGTCGCTCACCACGAGCTGGACGTCCGTCGTGCCGGTGCTCGCGGTCGTCCTGCTGGTGTTCACCTGGGGCCGCGACCTGCCCGGGGCGGTCGTCGTGCTGGTGACCCTGGTGCTCGCCGGGGCCGTGCTGGCCGCGGTGCACCATGCCGAGGTGGTCGCCCACCGGGTCGGCGAACCGTTCGGCTCGCTCGTCCTCGCCGTCGCCGTCACGGTCATCGAGGTGGCCCTGATCGTCACCCTGATGGTGGACGGCGGCGACAAGAGTGCGACCCTGGCCAGGGACACGGTCTTCGCGGCCGTGATGATCACCTGCAACGGCATCGTCGGCGTCTGCCTGCTCGTGGCCTCACTGCGGCACGGCACCGCCGTCTTCAACCCCGAGGGCACCGGCGCCGCCCTCGCCACGGTCGCCACCCTGGCCACGCTGAGCCTGGTGCTGCCGACGTTCACGACGAGCAAACCGGGCCCGGAGTTCTCCGCCACCCAGCTCACCTTCGCCGCGCTGTCCTCGCTGGTCCTGTACGGGCTGTTCGTGGCGACCCAGACCGTACGGCACCGCGACTACTTCCTCCCGATCACCCGCCAGGGCGAGGTGATCACCGTCGACGACCACGCGCACGCGCCCACCGCCCGTGCCGCGCTGATCAGCCTGGGCCTGCTGGGCCTGGCCCTGATCGGGGTGGTCGGACTGGCCAAGGGCGTCTCGCCCACCATCGAGTCCGGGGTGGCCAAGGCCGGCCTGCCCCATGCCGTCGTCGGCGTGATCATCGCCCTGCTGGTGCTGCTCCCGGAGACCATCGCCGCACTGCGCTCCGCACGCCGCGACCGTGTGCAGACCAGCCTCAACCTCGCCCTCGGCTCCGCCATGGCGAGCATCGGCCTGACCATCCCCGCGGTCGCCCTCGCCTCCGTCTGGCTCTCCGGCCCGCTCGTCCTCGGCCTCGGCGCCACCCATATGGTGCTGCTGGCCCTGACGGTGGTGGTGAGCTCCCTGACGGTGGTTCCCGGCCGGGCCACACCGCTCCAGGGCGGTGTCCACCTGGTGGTGTTCGCCGCCTACCTGGAACTGGCGATCAACCCGTGACAGACCGGTCCAGAGCCGGCTCCGCTCCGGCCATCGCCACCGGCCGCGTCTCCGGCAGCAACGCGAAACACCCCAGGCTGAGCAACGCGATCCCGGTCAGATACGCGCCCACACCCCACGGCACCCGCCCGCCGTGCTCCACCAGAGCCGTCGCCACGATCGGCGTGAGCGCGCCCCCGACCACCCCGCCGAGGTTGTAGCCGACCGCGGCTCCCGTGCAGCGCACCCGCGGCTCGTACAGCTCGGGCAAGTAGGCGGCGATCACGGCGAACATGGTGATGAACGAGGTCATCGCGCCCAGGAAGCCGAGGAACATCCACAGCGGCTCCCCGGTCGCGAGCAACGCCACCATCGGGAACATCCACAGCGCGGCCCCCGCACATCCCGCGAGACACAGCGGCCGCCGCCCGTACCGGTCCCCGAGCAGTGCGGCCACCGGTGTGAGGGCGCCCTTCACCAGCACCGCGGCCATGATGCAGGTCAGCATGACGGTACGGCTCACCCCGAGCCGCTCGGTCCCGTAGGCGAGGGACCACGTGGTCACGGCGTAGAAGATCGCGTACCCGACCGCGAGGGCGCCCGCCGTCAGCAGGACGAGCCGTCCGTGCTCGCGCACCACCACGGCGAGCGGCACACGCGCGTGGTCGTCGATCTCCAGGAACCCGGGGCTCTCCGGGAGCGCGGAGCGCAGCCACAGCCCGACCGCCGCCAGCACCCCGGCCGCCCAGAACGGCACCCGCCAGCCCCACGCGGCGAACTGCGCCTCGGACAGCGCGGCCGACAGCGCCAGCACCACCCCGTTGGCGAGCAGGAAGCCCAGCGCGGGCCCCACCTGCGGGAAGCTCGTCCACAGCCCGCGCCGTTCGGGGGGCGCGTGCTCCGCGGTCAGCAGCACGGCCCCGCCCCACTCCCCGCCCAGCCCGAGTCCCTGCAGGAAGCGCAGCACCAGGAGCAGCAGCGGGGCGGCCACACCGATCGTGTCGTACGTCGGCACGCACCCGACCGCGACCGTGGCGGCGCCGGTCAGCAGCAGCGAGGCCACGAGGACCGGCCGTCGCCCGTGCCGGTCACCGATGTGCCCGAACAGCACCGAGCCGAGCGGCCGTGCGACGAACCCCACCCCGAAGGTCCCGAACGCGGCCAGCGTCCCCGCGACCGACGAGAAGGTCGGGAAGAACAGCGGCCCCAGGATCAGCGCCGCGGCCGTCCCGTAGACGAAGAAGTCGTAGAACTCGATGGCCGTCCCGGCGAGCGAGGCGGCCGCGAGCCGCGGCATGGAGGGCGTCCTCACGGTGCGTACGTCGTGCATGTCGCGTCAACTACCCACAGTGATCACGGGTTACGGGGGCGTACGGGCGCGCACGGGAGTGATCAGTACGTGACGGTGATGCGCCGGGCGGGACCGTCGACACGGACGAGACCGCCGTAGGGGATGACGAGTTGGGGATCGGTGTGTCCGAAGTCCACATCGAAGACGATGGTGGTGTTGGGGGCGTACACGCTCATGGCGCGCAGGACGGCCTCGCGCTGGTCGGCGGAGTAACGATCCGCCTCCTCGGGGCTCTGGGGGCGCTCGAAGGACCACGTCTTGGGGCGGCCCCACAGCAGTGCGGAGAAGCGCTGGAGCAGTCCGCGCTCGCCCATGTTCCGCAGGGTGCGGAAGACCTCGACGTCGCTCGGCATCTCCTCCGAGGTCTCCAGGAGCAGCACCCCGCCGTCGTACACGCTCAGGTCGCGCGCGATCTCGCGGTCGGCCATCAGCAGCCAGCCCAGGATCTCCAGGCAGCCGCCCCAACTGCGGCCCTCCACCACCCGGTCGGCGTTCACCCAGGTCCAGCCGTTGCCGGGGCGTGTCTCCGGTTCGGCGTCGAAGGTGGCGGGGTCCGCCCAGTCGCGGTCGACATCCCGCCAGCGGGCGGCGGGCGCGAGGTCGTAGGCGCCGGAGGTGAACAGGGCCGCCCGCAGGGAGTCGGCGGTCAGCGCGCTCATGGCCACCGGCCGTCCCAGCGCGGTCATCACGGTCGCGCCGTGGTAGCCCACGATCCCGGTGTTGTACAGGTAGGCGAGCAGGTTCGTGTTGTCGCTCATCCCGAAGAACGGCTTGGGGTTCGCCCGGATCAACTCCCGGTCCAGGTACGGCAGCACGGTGATCTGGTCGTCGCCGCCGACGGTCGCCATGACCGCCCTGACGCTCGGGTCGGCGAACGCGGCGTGGATGTCGTCGGCGCGCTCCCGGGGCGACGAGCCCATCCTGCGGGTCGTCGGATACTCGACCGGCTCCAGGCCGTACTCCTTGCGCAGCCGCTCGAGTCCCAACTCGTAGGGGCGCGGGAAGAGCCCCGGCAGACCGGCACCGGGGGAGATGACGGCTATGCGGTCGCCGGGTACGGGCTTGGGCGGGTAGGAGATCGTCGTCATGCCCGGAGGGTACGGGCCGCACCGTGCGCGGCGCACCGTGATAAACCGGGTCCGAGCAGCCCGTCTTCACCGACCGGAGGAACCGTGCCCCGCACCCTGGCCAACGCCCCGATCATGATCCTCAACGGCCCCAACCTGAACCTGCTCGGGCAGCGGCAGCCGGAGATCTACGGCAAGGACACCCTCGCCGACGTCGAGGCGCTGTGCGTCAAGGCGGCCGCCGCGCACGGCGGCACAGTGGACTTCCGGCAGTCCAATCACGAGGGCGAACTGGTTGACTGGATCCACGAGGCGCGGCTGAACCACTGCGGGATCGTCATCAACCCCGGCGCCTACTCGCACACCTCGGTCGCGATCCTGGACGCCCTCAACACCTGTGACGGGCTGCCGGTGCTGGAGGTGCACATCTCCAACATCCACCGGCGCGAGTCCTTCCGGCACCACTCCTACGTCTCGCTGCGCGCGGACGGGGTCATCGCGGGCTGCGGCGTGCAGGGGTACGTGTTCGGTGTGGAGCGCGTCGCGGCGCTGGCGGGACCGGCCCGGGCGGAGGCGTAGGGCGGTAACAGGCGCCCGCAATGGCGGGCGCCCCTTACACCCTTCTACAGCCGGCCCGCCTCCACGATCCGCCGCAGGAAGCGCCGGGTCCGCTCCCGCCGCGGGTCGCCGAAGATCTGCTCGGCGGTCCCGCGCTCCAGCACCACACCTCCGTCCAGGAAACAGACCTGGTCGGCGACCTCCCGCGCGAAGCCCATCTCGTGCGTGGCGAGCACCATGGTCATGCTGTCGCCCTTCAGGTCCCGCACGACGTTCAGCACCTCGCCCACCAGCTCCGGATCGAGGGCCGCGGTGATCTCGTCGAGCAGCAGCAGACGGGGACGTACGGCGAGGGCCCGCACGATCGCCACCCGCTGCTGCTGACCGCCGCTGAGCCGGTCCGGGTACTCGCCGGCCTTCCCGCCGAGCCCGAGCCGCTCAAGGAGCTCACGGGCGTGCTCCTCGGCCTCCGCGCGGGCCACGCCGTGCACCCGGCGCGGGGCCAGCGTGATGTTCTCCAGCACGGTCATGTGCGGGAAGAGGTTGTACGCCTGGAAGACCACGCCGATACGGCGCCGTACCGCGTCCTGGTCGACGCGCGGGTCGGTGATCTCCTCGCCGTCCAGCCAGATGGCGCCGTCGTCGATCTCCTCCAGGAGGTTGGCGCAGCGCAGCAGCGTCGACTTGCCGGACCCCGAGGCGCCGATCAGCGCGGTCACCGTGTGCGGGGCGACCTCCAGGTCGACGTCCCGCAGCACGACCGAGCCGCCGAAGGTCTTGCGGACGGACTCCATCCGCAGCACCGGTCCGTCTGCGTCGCTCATGCGATTCCTCCCTGGGCCCGCCGGCGGTCCATCCGTGCCGTCACCCAGTCCGTGAAGCGGGTCATCGGGATGGTCAGCGCCACGAACACCAGGCCCGCGACGATGTACGGCGTGTAGTTGAGGCTCCGGCCGACGATGATGTCGGCGGCTCGTACGGCGTCGATCGCGCCCCCGATCGACACCAGACCGGTGTCCTTCTGGAGGGACACCAGGTCGTTCAGCAGGGGCGGCACCTGGCGGCGCACCGCCTGCGGCAGCACCACGTACCGCAGCGCCTGCCGGTTGGAGAGGCCGAGCGAGCGGGCCGCGGCGCGCTGCGAGGGGTGCACGGACTCGATGCCGGCGCGGAACACCTCGGCCACGTACGCCGAGTACGTCAGCGTGAGCGCCGTGCCGCCCAGCCACACCGGGTCGACCGTCACGCCCTGGAGCCGCAGCGCCGGCACGCCCAGGACGACGATCATGAGGTTGATGATGAGCGGAAGGCCGCGGAAGAAGTCCGTGTAGGCGGCGGCCAGGACGCGCAGCGGGAAGAACACCGGGCCGCGCAGTGTGCGGGCGATGGCGATGAGCATCCCGAGGACCAGGACGGCGGCGCCGCAGACGAACAGCAGCCGGACGTTCAGCCAGAGCCCTTCGAGGACCTTCGGGAACGCCTCGCGCGCGTACTGCCCGCTGAAGAACGTCTCCTTGGTGCGCGGCCAGCCGGGCGCGTTGACGACGACCAGGTAGAGGACGACGGCGGTGACCAGGGTCGAGACGGCGGCGATCGCCGTGGCGCGGCGGGAGCGGGCCCGCTTGAGAGCCTCCCGCTCGATCCGCCGCCGCGACGGCGCGTACGAGTCGCCCGCGTCCTCCGGGCCGGCCTCGTCCTTGGTGAGCGTCACTTGAGGACCGGGGCGTCGACGGCGTCCGACAGCCACTGCTGCTCCAGCTTGCCGAGCGTGCCGTCCTTGCGCAGGGCGTCCACGGCGGCCGTCACGCAGGACGTGAGCGCGCTGCCCTTGTCGAGCACGAGCCCGAACTGCTCCGGTGTGCCGCCCTGGTTCTCGAACTGCCCGACGATCGTGCCGTCCGTGACCTCGGCAGCGGTGATGTAGAAGGCGGTGGGCAGATCGACGACGATCGCGTCCACCTGCTTGTTCTCCAGAGCGGACTTGGCCTGGTCGTTCTTGGCGTACGCGGCGGCCTCCCGCGTCGGCTTCACCACGTCCTGGATGTAGTTCAGGCTCGTCGTGCCGACCTGGGCGCCCAGCTTGAGGCCCTTCAGGTCCGCGATGCTCGTCGCCTCGGCGGCCTTGGTGCCCTTGAGCGCGATGACGGCCTGGCGCACGTCGTAGTAGCCGGACGAGAAGTCCACGGCCTTCTTGCGCTCGGCGCTGATCGACACCTGGTTGATGTCGAAGTCGAAGGTCTTCTCCCCGGGGGCGAAAGCCTTGTTGAAGGGGACGCTCTGCCAGACCACGGCGCTCTTGTCGTAGCCGAGCTGCTTCGCCACGGCGTACGCGACGGCCGACTCGAACCCCTTGCCGTTCGCGGGCTTGTCGTCCTTGAACCAGGGCTCGTAGGCCGGTTCGTCGGTCGCGATCGTCAGCTTGCCGGAGGTCTTGGTGGCCAACTCGCCCTTGGCGCAGGTGGTTCCGGTGGACCCCGAGGCCTTGGCGTTCGCGTCGTCGTCGGACTGCGGAGCACAGCCGACAGCGGTGGCGAGCAGGGCTATCGATGCCGCGGCGACGGCGCGGCGCAGTGCGCGAGGGGCAGGGTGCATGGCGGGAGAGTGACAGTCCACTGTCCCGTTTGTCGAGGTCACGACGGCAATCGTCCGCATATTGGGAACGGGTGTTGCGTTTCTGTGAACAGTTTTCGGACAGGTTGCCGGGGCCGCCGGTCGAGGGCGGGGATGAAAGACCGGCGGCCCGTACCGCGCAGGAGCCGTCATCCTGTGCGGGGCTGCTCCCAGTTGACTGCGCGACCAAGTGCGCCGGGAGCGCGTGCGTGACACCGGCGCGTGCGAAGAGTTCACACGGGGCGCGTGCGCCGGACCGGTATCACCGGCGCACACCGGGCCGAGTCCGCCGCCCCCGTGTCAGGATGATGGTCAGTCAACAGCACCGGAAAGCTGCCGGAGGCGGACATAGCCGCGATCGCCGACGCCACGTACGAGCCTCCGGCCGACCTGCTCAAGCCTCTCGCCAAGGCGCTGCACACCACGCAGAAGGCGCTGCTCAGGGAAGCCGGGATCCTCGAACCCGGCAAGAAGCCTTCTCCGATCACCCCACGAGCCGCCGCACTGGAGCTCGGCATCAAGTCCCCCGCGAACCTGGGCATCTTCGAAGCGCTGGTCGCCGCGCTGCTGGCGGCCGAGAAGCGGCGACCCTAGCCGAGGGGCCGCCACCGGTCCCGATCCGGGCCGAGGGGCTGCCGGCACCGCCGCTGGCCGAGGGATCGGCACCCCCTTCCCGCGTCGAGGGACTACCAGCCGCGCGCCCACCATTCCTGGAGCTGCGGGCGCTCCGCTCCGAGGGTGGTGTCGTTGCCGTGCCCCGGGTACACCCACGTCTCGTCCGGCAGGCAGAACACCTTCTCCTCGAGCCCGCCCATGAGGCTCTGGAAGTCCGCCGGCTGTGTCGTCCGGCCAGGACCTCCCGGGAACAGGCAGTCCCCGGTGAACACATGGGGATGCCCGTGCGGGTCGTCGTAGACGAGGGCGATCGAGCCCGGCGTGTGGCCGACGAGGTGGCGTGCGGTCAACTCGACCTGGCCCACGCGGATGACGTCGCCGTCGTCGACCAGGACGTCGGTGGGCACGGGGATTCCCTCGGCGTCGTCCCGGCCGGCGTACGTACGCGCGCGCGTGGCCGCGACGACCGCCTCAAGGGCCTGCCAGTGGTCGCCGTGCCGGTGCGTGGTGACGACGGACGCGATGCCGTCGTCACCGATCATGCCCAGCAGGGTGTCCGCCTCGTTGGCGGCGTCGATCAGCAGTTGCTCGTCGGTGGCCCGGCAGCGCAGCAGATAGGCGTTGTTGTCCATCGGGCCGACCGCGATCTTGGTGATCATCAGGTCCTTGAGCTCGTGCACGTCGGCGGCGCCGCCGACCGTCACCTGTCCGCTGTACGTCATGGCGGCAGCCTATAGCGGGGGCAGCGAGGGGAGGGTGCCGCCGTGGACCGTCAGTGCCGAGCCGTCGCGGCGGCCCGCGAGCCAGCCGAGCAGGTCGGCCGTGCGGCCGGTGACGACGAGCACGGGGTCCCCGGCGCCGCCCGTCGGGGTCCGGCGGCCGTCGTCCTGCTCGATCACGAGCGCGGGCACGTCGGGAAGGCCCCGGAACCGCTCCGTCAGGAAGTCGATCTCGCGCTGCGTGAAGTCCTCGGGAAGGTCCTCCAGCTCGTACCCGATCCCGAGATCCACATGGTGCAGCTCCACCTCGACCCACCGCCGGAACGGCACCCGGGACGCCGAGTCGGTGACTCCGTTGCGCAGCTCGACCGTGCGCGACCAGTCGGCCGGTTCGGCCCCGGCCTTCTGGAAGCGGGCGGCGCTCTCGCGGAGGTCGGCGAGCTGGACGTCGAGGGGGCGGGGGGCGTCGCGCTCGATGTCGGCGTCGCGCGCTTCCGCGGAGGGGTACATGGGCCGGCCCTCCAGGACGTTCACCAGGGCGTCGGCGTTGCGGGAGAGATGCGCGAGGACGTGGCCGCGGCTCCAGCCCGGCAGCCGTGACGACTCGGTCACGTCCGCGTTGTCCATCCTGGCGGCTGCGGTCAGCAGCCGCTCGGTCGCACCCCGTACAGACTCCAGGTCATGAGCGTGATCAATCATGCTGCTGACCCTAGTGCCGCCACACCTTCGGGTGAAGGTGGTGAAGGAGTGCCGTAAATCGAATGCGCGTGCTATATGGTCGGGTGCGGCGTCGGGCATGCTGGAAGGCCGGGGATTGTTACGCATCCGGGAATCCGACCGGCGTTGTCAGTGGCTCCCCCTAGTCTGAGAAAGCACGGGGGCCCCGCCCCTGTCACTCCTCTCAAGCCAAGAAAGGTGCGGACCGGCGTGGCCGACCGTCTCATCGTCCGTGGCGCGCGCGAGCACAACCTGAAGAACGTCTCGCTCGACCTGCCTCGCGACTCGCTCATCGTCTTCACGGGCCTGTCCGGGTCGGGCAAGTCCTCCCTGGCCTTCGACACCATCTTCGCCGAGGGCCAGCGGCGCTACGTGGAGTCGCTCTCCTCGTACGCCCGCCAGTTCCTCGGCCAGATGGACAAGCCCGACGTCGACTTCATCGAGGGCCTGTCGCCCGCGGTCTCCATCGACCAGAAGTCGACCTCGCGCAACCCGCGCTCGACGGTCGGCACCATCACCGAGGTCTACGACTACCTGCGTCTGCTCTTCGCGCGCATCGGCAAGCCGCACTGCCCCGAGTGTGGCCGCCCGATCTCGCGCCAGTCGCCGCAGGCCATCGTCGACCGGGTCCTGGAGCTGCCGGAGGGGAGCCGCTTCCAGGTGCTGTCGCCGCTGGTGCGGGAGCGCAAGGGAGAGTTCGTCGACCTCTTCGCGGACCTCCAGACCAAGGGCTACAGCCGCGCGCGCGTGGACGGCGAGACCGTCCAGCTCTCCAACCCGCCCACGCTGAAGAAGCAGGAGAAGCACACCATCGAGGTGGTCATCGACCGCCTCACGGTGAAGGACTCCGCCAAGCGCCGGCTCACCGACTCCGTCGAGACCGCCCTCGGGCTGTCCGGCGGCATGGTCGTGCTCGACTTCGTCGACCTGCCCGAGGACGACCCCGAGCGCGAGCGGATGTTCTCGGAGCACCTGTACTGCCCGTACGACGACCTGTCCTTCGAGGAGCTGGAGCCCCGCTCCTTCTCCTTCAACTCGCCCTTCGGCGCCTGCCCCGAGTGCACCGGCATCGGCACCCGCATGGAGGTCGACCCGGAGCTGATCGTCCCCGACGAGGACAAGTCCCTCGACGAGGGCGCCATCCACCCCTGGTCGCACGGGCACACCAAGGACTACTTCGGCCGGCTGATCGGCGCCCTCGCGGACGCGCTCGGGTTCCGCACGGACATCCCCTTCGCGGGACTGCCGCAGCGCGCCAAGAAGGCCCTGCTCTACGGCCACAAGACGCAGATCGAGGTCCGCTACCGCAACCGGTACGGCCGCGAGCGGGTCTACACCACCCCGTTCGAAGGGGCCGTCCCCTTCGTCAAGCGCCGGCACAGCGAGTCCGAGAGCGACGCCAGCCGCGAGCGCTTCGAGGGCTACATGCGCGAGGTGCCCTGTCCCACCTGTGAGGGCACCCGGCTCAAGCCGCTCGTCCTCGCGGTCACGGTCATGGGCAAGTCGATCGCCGAGGTCTCCGGCATGTCCATCAGCGACTGCGCGGACTTCCTGGGCGAGCTGAAGCTCAGCGCCCGCGACAAGAAGATCGCCGAGCGGGTCCTCAAGGAGGTCAACGAGCGGCTGAAGTTCCTGGTCGACGTCGGCCTGGACTACCTCTCGCTGAACCGCGCGGCCGGCACCCTGTCCGGCGGCGAGGCCCAGCGCATCCGCCTGGCCACCCAGATCGGCTCCGGACTCGTCGGCGTCCTGTACGTCCTCGACGAGCCGTCCATCGGCCTGCACCAGCGCGACAACCACCGGCTGATCGAGACCCTGGTCCGGCTGCGCGACATGGGCAACACGCTCATCGTCGTCGAGCACGACGAGGACACCATCAAGGTCGCCGACTGGATCGTCGACATCGGCCCCGGCGCGGGCGAGCACGGCGGCAAGGTCGTGCACAGCGGCTCCCTGAAGGAGCTGCTCGCCAACGCCGAGTCGGAGACGGGCCAGTACCTGTCGGGCAAGAAGGCCATCCCGCTGCCCGACATCCGCCGGCCCCTCGACCCGTCCCGGCAGCTCACGGTGCACGGGGCCCGCGAGAACAACCTCCAGGACATCGACGTGTCCTTCCCGCTGGGTGTGTTCACCGCGGTCACCGGTGTCTCCGGCTCCGGCAAGTCGACCCTGGTCAACGACATCCTGTACACGCACCTGGCGCGCGAGCTCAACGGCGCGAGGAGCGTCCCGGGCCGGCACACGCGCGTGGACGGCGACGACCTCGTCGACAAGGTCGTGCACGTCGACCAGTCGCCCATCGGCCGCACCCCGCGGTCGAACCCGGCGACCTACACCGGCGTCTTCGACCACGTCCGCAAGCTGTTCGCCGAGACCACCGAGGCGAAGGTCCGCGGCTACATGCCCGGCCGCTTCTCCTTCAACGTCAAGGGCGGCCGCTGCGAGAACTGCGCGGGCGACGGCACCATCAAGATCGAGATGAACTTCCTCCCGGACGTCTACGTCCCGTGCGAGGTCTGCCACGGCGCCCGGTACAACCGGGAGACCCTGGAGGTCCACTACAAGGGCAAGTCCATCGCCGACGTCCTGAACATGCCGATCGAGGAGGCGACGGAGTTCTTCGACGCCGTCCCCGCGATCGCCCGCCACCTCAACACCCTCAAGGACGTCGGCCTCGGCTACGTCCGTCTCGGCCAGGCCGCCACCACGCTGTCCGGCGGTGAGGCCCAGCGCGTGAAGCTCGCCAGCGAGCTCCAGAAGCGCTCCACCGGCCGTACGGTCTACGTCCTCGACGAGCCGACCACCGGTCTGCACTTCGAGGACATCAGCAAGCTGCTGAAGGTCCTGTCCGGCCTGGTCGACAAGGGCAACACCGTCATCGTCATCGAGCACAACCTCGACGTGATCAAGACGGCCGACTGGATCGTCGACATGGGCCCCGAGGGCGGCGCGGGCGGCGGACTCGTCGTCGCCGAGGGCACCCCGGAGGAGGTCGCCGGAGTCCCGGCGAGCCACACCGGCAAGTTCCTCAGGGAGATCCTCGGTGCCGACCGGATCAGCGACGGGACCTCGGTGAAGGCCCCGCGCAAGGCACCGGCCAGGAAGACGGCCGCGGCGAAGAAGACGGTCGCGGCCAAGTCGACGGCGAGGAAGACGGCAACAGCCAGGACGACGGCGGCGAAGAAGGCCGCCGGAGCCACCGAGAAGGCCGCTCCCGCCAAGAAGACGGCCCGGGCCCGCAAGGCCTGAGCCGGACAGACGGAGCGAGCGGTGCCCCGCGGGACGTCCCGCGGGGCACCGCTCGCTCCGTCACCGGCCCCGCTCCTACAGCTCACCCAGTTCGGACGCGTACGGCGGCTGCGCCCCGGCGCGTGAGCAGGTGATCGCCGCCGCGCGCGCCGCGAACCGCAGCAGCCGGGTCCAGTCCTCGGCGCCCAGATCCGCGAGCGCCTCCGGGGACAGCGCGTCGAGGCCGGCCAGGCCGTGCAGCAGGGCCGCGTTCACCGTGTCGCCCGCGCCGATCGTGTCCACGACGTCGACCTTCTCGCCCGGAACCGGCAGCACCGTCCCGCCCCGGGTGAACACCGTCAGCCCGTCGCCGCCGTGGGTGACCACGACGGCCCCGGGCCCCGCGGCCAGCCATTCCTGCGGGGTGCCGCCCAGCCACAGGGCGTCCTCCTCGGAGAGCTTGAGCAGCGACACCGACGGCAGCCAGTTCTTGAACCGGGCCCGGTAGGCGTCCGCGTCGGCGATCAGCCCGGCCCGGATGTTCGGGTCGAGCGCGGTGAACACGCCCTGAGCGGCCGCGGTCCGCATCAGCTCCTCGTAGGCGCTCGCGCCCGGTTCCAGGACGAGCGAACAGGTGCCGAAGGACACCGCCCGCGTGCCGGCGGGGAGTTGGGCGGGGGCGGCGAACAGGCGGTCGGCGGTGCCGTCGACGTAGAAGGAGTAGGCGGCCGAGCCGGCGGTGTCGATCGTGGCGACGGCCAGGGTGGTGGGTTCGCTGCCGCGCTGTACGGCGGACACGTCCACCCCCGCCTCCCGGAGACCGTCGAGCAGGGCCTCGCCGAAGGCGTCGAGGGAGGTACGGGAGCAGAAGGCGGTGGGGGAGCCGAGCCGGCCGAGGGCCACGGCGGTGTTGTAGGGGCCGCCGCCGAGCGCCGGCTTGAGAGCCGCGAGGGCACCGGTGCCCTGCGGGACCAGATCGATCAGGGCCTCACCGGCGACGACGATCACGAAACGGGTCCTTTCTGGAACTGCGAGGGCAGGGAGGGCTGAGCGTGCGTGGGCTGAGAGGGTCAAGGGCGTCGGGAGGAATCGGCGAGCGGGGCAGCCCGACGGGACCGCGAGGAACCCGCCGCCCCCTCCCCGGAGTCGGGGCAGCCGCACGACGAGCGGTGCACGAACGTGCAGTCGAGGCGCACGGTCCGGGCGGGCCGGTCCGGCTCGTCGAGGCGCTCCAGGAGGACCCGGACCGCCTGGGCGCCGATCTCCCTGCTGGGCTGGGCGATCGCGGTGAGCCGGGGCGAGAACAGATCGGCCCAGGCGAAGTCGTCGAAGCAGCACAGGGCGAGGTCGTCCGGTACGGAGAGACCGTGCGCGCGAAGAGCCCGTAGGGTGCCGATGGTCATCGCGTTGTTGGCGGTGACGAGGGCGGTGGGTGGGGTGTCCAGGGCGAGCAGGGCGGCCGTGGCCCGTTCGGCCCCGGCCGACGCGGAGTCGCCGTGGACGAGCAGGTCGTCGTCGTGGGGGAGGCGGGCGGCGGTGAGGCCCTGCCGGTATCCGGCGATCCGTTCGGCGGTGGTGCTCAGCCCGGGCAGGCCGGCCACCAGGCCGATGCGCCGGTGGCCGAGTCCGGCGAGATGGGTGACGAGCCGCGCCATCGGCTCGGTGCTCTCGGCACAGACCTGGTCGAAGCGCCGGAGGCCGTTCTCCTTGACACCGCCCGCCCCACCGCCCACCCGGCCGCCCGAACCGTCGATCACCCGGTCCAGGAACACCGTCGGTACCCGGTGGCGGCCGAGGTAGGAGACCAGCTCGCGCGGGTCCGGCGAGGGCGCGACGATCATGCCGTCCACCCGCCTCTCGTGCAGGAGCTGGACGACCTTGTGTTCGTGGTCGGGATCGTCGTGGGGATCGGCGATGAGCAGGCTGTAGCCGTGTTCCAGCGCGCCCGCCTCGACGCCCTGGAGGATCTCGGTGAAGTACGGGTTGCTGATCGCCGACACCGCGAGCCCGATGGAACGGGTGCGGGAGGTCACCAGCGAACGGGCCAGGGTGTTGGGCGTGTAACCGAGCTCGTCGACGGCGTCCAGCACCGCCTGGCGGGTGTGGGGCAGGACCGGCCGGGTGCCGTTGAGGACGTGCGAGACGGTCGCCACGGACACTCCCGCACTGCGGGCCACGTCGGCCATGGTCGGCATGGGCTCCCCTTCCGGAACGGCGTGCGGGGCACCCGGACGTCGAGGGCCCACGGCCGGGAAGGTATCCCATCCGGCGGCCCGCGTAAACGCTTGCGCAAACGTTTACGTGCCGCGGCGGACCCGACACGGCGTCCCGCTCACTCCCACTCCCACCCGATCCCCACGACCCCCGACCGCACCCGTGGCTCGACCAGGTGCACCGAGTGGTGGTGGCCGGTGAGGGACAGGTCCCGGCGGCCGCTGCGGGGCGCGGCGGGGGAGTGCTGGGCGAAGCGGTGGCAGCGCAGCGGCAGGGCGTTCCCGTCGAAGCGGACCTGGAGCGCGTACTGCCCGCCGGGCGCACCGAAGCCGCGGACGTACTCGCGGGAGACCCCGCCCGTGCCGTCCTCGACGGCGTAGCGGAACAGGAAGGTGTCCCCGGCCCGCAGCCGGGCGTCGAGGAGCAGCTCGGCCACCAGCACCCCGGTGTCGTGGTGCGAACGGACGCGCCCCGTACGGCAGTTCTCCAGGGCGTGGACGGTCATGAGCTCCGGCACGCACCCCGGGTCGCCGTGGTGGACGGCGAGGAAGCGGTCGACGCCCTCGCGGTGGGCGCGCACGATGTGGTGCGACTCCAGGCCGCGCAGCTCGCGGCGCGCGCCGATGTCTATGCGCTCGTGGTGGCCGAGGGTGTGCAGCCCCGCGTCGGGCGGCGAGTCCAGCTCTCCCAGCAGCTGTCCGAGGACGTCCGAGGCCGCCAGGAAGGAGCGGTAGGAGCGGGCCGCGGGCCGCTCGGCGGCCGACCGGTCGTCGTCCTCGGCGAGCAGCCGGATCAACGACTCCTCCGGCAGTTGCAGGATCTCCTCCAGCGCGCGTACGGCCCGCAGCGACTCCGGGCGCTGCGGGCGCCGGGCGCCCTGCTGCCAGTAGCTCAGGCTGGTGACCCCGACCTTGACCCCGTAACGCGACAGATGGTGCTGGACGCGCTGGAGCGGCAGCCCCCGCGCGGCGATCGCCGCGCGCAGCGCGACGTGGAAGGGGCCGCCCCGCAGGGCCGAGTCCAGTTCCGCGCCGGCGACGCTCACGTCGTCCGCGTGCTGTGTGGCGTGCGGCATGCAGGGGCCTTTCTGTACGGGTGCGGCCGGCTGGTCAGGCCGTTCGCGGAGGTGTGTCGGGGCCGTCCGTGGCAGGCCGGGGGGAGGCTTCACATCCGTACGCCGTCGTTCCCGGCCCCGAGTTCCCCCGCATTGAAGCGTGTTGACCAATTCCCGACAACACCTGCCGCCGAACGGTGGTGCACTCCCGGCCGCTCGGCGGCCCGCCCGCGCACGTGGCGCCGGCCGCCCCGAGGGTCGCTCGACGTCGACGTCGGAACCGTCTTCGGGCCACCGAGGGCACCGCAGGGGAACACGTGCGGTGCTGACGTTCCCGGAGTGACACATCACACCGTGAGATCAGCGGCCCCTGGCACCGGCCGGTCGTCGTCCACAGGCTCACCGGAGTGTCAGCCCACGCCAGTAGGGTGTGAGACATGGCCGACCCCTCCAGCTACCGCCCCAAACCAGGGGAGATCCCTGACACTCCCGGGGTGTACAGGTTCCGCGACGAGCACCGCCGGGTGATCTACGTCGGAAAGGCGAAGAGCCTGCGTCAGCGCCTGGCGAACTACTTCCAGGACCTGGCGAGCCTGCACCCCCGCACCCGCACGATGGTGACCACGGCTGCGTCCGTGGAGTGGACGGTGGTGTCCACGGAGGTCGAGGCCCTGCAACTGGAGTACTCCTGGATCAAGGAGTTCGACCCCCGGTTCAACGTCAAGTACCGCGACGACAAGAGCTACCCGTACCTCGCCGTGACGATGAACGAGGAGTTCCCGCGCGTGCAGGTGATGCGCGGCCACAAACGCAAGGGCGTGCGGTACTTCGGGCCGTACGGGCACGCGTGGGCGATCCGCGACACCGTCGACCTCCTGCTGCGCGTCTTCCCCGTCCGCACCTGCTCCGCCGGCGTCTTCAAGAACGCCGCCCGCACCGGCCGCCCCTGCCTCCTCGGCTACATCGGCAAGTGCTCGGCGCCCTGCGTCGACCGCGTCTCCGCCGAGGAACACCGCGACCTGGCCGAGGACTTCTGCGACTTCATGGCCGGCCGCACCGGGACCTACATCCGCCGTCTGGAACAGCAGATGGCGGACGCGGCCGAGGAGATGGAGTACGAGCGGGCGGCCCGCCTGCGTGACGACATCGGGGCCCTGAAGAAGGCCATGGAGAAGAGCGCCGTCGTGCTCGCCGACGCGACCGACGCCGACCTGATCGCGGTCGCCGAGGACGAGCTGGAGGCCGCCGTCCAGATCTTCCACGTCCGCGGCGGACGCGTCCGCGGCCAGCGCGGCTGGGTCACCGACAAGGTCGAGGAGATCACCACCGGCGCCCTCGTCGAGCACGCCCTCCAGCAGCTCTACGGCGAGGAGAAGGGCGACGCGGTCCCCAAGGAGGTCCTCGTCCCGGCCCTGCCCGAGCCGGTCGAGCCGGTCCAGGAGTGGCTCGCCGGGCGCCGCGGGGCGGGCGTCTCGCTGCGCATCCCGCAGCGCGGCGACAAGAAGGCCCTGATGGAGACCGTGCAGCGCAACGCCCAGCAGGCTCTCGTCCTCCACAAGACCAAGCGCGCCTCCGACCTGACCACGCGCTCGCGTGCCCTGGAGGAGATCGCCGAGGCCCTCGACCTGGACAGCGCCCCGCTCAGGATCGAGTGCTACGACATCTCCCACCTCCAGGGCGACGACGTGGTCGCGTCCATGGTCGTCTTCGAGGACGGGCTCCAGCGCAAGAGCGAGTACCGCCGCTTCCAGATCAAGGGCTTCGCGGGCCAGGACGACGTCCGGTCCATGCACGAGGTGATCTCCCGCCGCTTCCGGCGGTACCTGTCCGAGAAGGAGAAGACCGGCGAGTGGGTGGACGACGCCTCCCAGACCGGCCTCAAGGACGCCTCCGGCAACGACCTCCCGGCCGTCTCCGGGACCGGCGCCGACGGCGCCCCCGGCAACGGCCTCAAGGAGGACAACGGCCGCCCCAAGAAGTTCGCCTACCCGCCCCAGCTCGTCGTCGTCGACGGCGGACAGCCCCAGGTGGCCGCCGCCAAGAGGGCCCTGGACGAGCTCGGCATCGACGACATCGCCGTCTGCGGCCTCGCCAAGCGCCTGGAGGAGGTCTGGCTGCCGGAGGAGGACGACCCGGTCGTGCTGCCCCGCACCAGCGAAGGCCTGTACCTTCTCCAGCGGGTCCGTGACGAGGCCCACCGCTTCGCGATCACCTACCAGCGCACCAAGCGGTCCCAGCGTTTCCGGTCGAGCCCGCTCGACGACGTCCCTGGCCTCGGGGACACGCGCAAGCAGGCCCTGCTGAAACACTTCGGTTCCCTGAAGAAACTACGATCCGCCACCATCGACCAGATCTGCGAGGTCCCCGGCATAGGCCGCAAGACGGCCGAGACGATCGCCGTGGCCCTCGCCCAGGCGGCCCCGGCCGCGCCCGCCGTCAACACGGCGACTGGAGAGATCATGGATAACGAGGAACCCGTCACCACGGGTTCCGGTGGGGGCCCCGTGACGGCGGGCGCCCCGGACGAACGACGGGGGCAGGAGACATGAATGTGAACGAGCACGAAGAACGACAGGACCAGAGTGGAGAAGAAGCACAGGTGAGCCCGGGCGCGACCCTCGACGCGGCGGGAGTCCCGGAGGCCGCCATCCCCGAGCTGGTGATCATCTCCGGGATGTCCGGCGCCGGCCGCTCCACCGCCGCCAAGTGCCTGGAGGACCTCGGCTGGTTCGTCGTGGACAACCTCCCGCCCGCCCTGATCCCCACCATGGTGGAGCTCGGCGCCCGCTCCCAGGGCAATGTCGCCCGGATCGCGGTGGTCGTGGACGTCCGCGGCCGGCGCTTCTTCGACAACCTCCGCGAGTCCCTCGCCGACCTGGAGGCCAAGCACGTCACCCGGCGGATCGTCTTCCTGGAGTCCTCCGACGAGGCCCTGGTGCGCCGCTTCGAGTCCGTGCGCCGCCCGCACCCCCTCCAGGGCGACGGCCGGATCGTCGACGGCATCGACGCCGAGCGCGAACTCCTGCGCGAGCTGCGCGGCGACGCCGACCTGGTCATCGACACCTCCAGCCTCAACGTGCACGAGCTGCGCGCCAAGATGGACGCCCAGTTCGCCGGTGAGGAGGAGCCCGAACTCCGCGCCACCGTGATGTCCTTCGGCTTCAAGTACGGCCTGCCCGTCGACGCCGACCTGGTCGCGGACATGCGGTTCCTGCCCAACCCGCACTGGGTGCCGGAGCTGCGGCCCTTCACCGGTCTCAACGAGGAGGTGTCGGCGTACGTCTTCAACCAGCCCGGCGCCAAGGAGTTCCTCGACCGCTACGCCGAGCTGCTGCGCCTCATCGCGGCCGGCTACCGCCGCGAGGGCAAGCGGTACGTGACCATCGCCATCGGCTGCACCGGCGGCAAGCACCGCTCGGTCGCCACGTCGGAGAAGCTCGCCGCGCGCCTCGCGGCCGAGGGTGTGGAGACGGTGGTCGTACACCGGGACATGGGACGGGAATGACCGCACGTAGTCCGCGGCTGAGCAGGCTGCGCAGGGCCGTCCCCGAAGGGCGGGCGGCCCGCCCCGCCGAGGCCCGCGGGGCCCGGCCCCGCCGGCGCGGTGCCCAGCCCAAGGTGGTCGCGCTCGGCGGCGGCATGGGCCTGTCCGCCTCGCTCGCCGCCCTGCGCCGGATCACCGGCGACCTCACCGCCGTCGTCACCGTGGCCGACGACGGCGGCTCCAGCGGGCGCCTGCGCGACGAGCTGGGCGTCCTGCCGCCCGGCGACCTGCGCAAGGCGCTGGCCGCGCTGTGCGGCGACGACGACTGGGGCCAGACCTGGGCCCGGGTCATCCAGCACCGCTTCCAGTCCAAGGGCGACCTGCACGAACACGCGGTCGGCAATCTGCTGATCGTCGCCCTGTGGGAGCAGCTCGGCGACCACGTCCAGGCCCTCGACCTGGTCGGCAGGCTCCTGGGCGCCCATGGCCGGGTGCTGCCCATGTCCGCGGTACCCCTGGAGCTCCAGGCCCTGGTCAAGGGACACGACCCGGAGCGGCCCGAGGACGTGGACACCGTACGGGGACAGGCGACCGTGGCGCTGACCCCGGGCGAGGTGCAGTCGGTGCACCTGGTGCCGCACGACCCGCCCGCGGTCCCCGAGGCGGTCGAGGCGGTCCGGGACGCGGACTGGGTGGTCCTCGGCCCCGGCTCGTGGTTCTCCTCGGTCATCCCGCACCTGCTCGTGCCGGAACTGCTGGACGCGCTCACGCAGACGAAGGCGCGCCGGGTACTCTCCCTGAACCTCGCACCGCAGCCGGGAGAAACCGATGGCTTCTCCCCGCAGCGTCATTTGGAGGTTTTGGGACGACACGCCCCTAAACTCGCCCTGGACGTGGTGCTGGCCGACCAGGCCGCCGTGCCCGACCGCGACTCACTGACCGATGCCGCCAAGCGGTTCGGCGCCGCGGTCGAGCTGGCGCCGGTGGCCCGGCCCGACGGAACCCCGAGGCACGACCCGGAGCTGTTGGCCGCCGCGTACGACCGTATTTTTCGGATGCATGGAAGGATCGGCCCATGGCGATGACGGCAGCGGTGAAGGACGAGATCTCCCGGCTCCCCGTCACCCGGACCTGCTGCAGAAAGGCGGAGGTCTCCGCCATTCTGCGGTTCGCCGGCGGCCTCCACCTGGTGAGCGGGCGCATTGTGATCGAGGCGGAGCTGGACACCGCGATGGCGGCCCGCCGCCTCAAGCGGGACATCCTGGAGATCTTCGGCCACAGCTCCGAACTGATCGTGATGGCTCCGGGCGGGCTGCGCCGCGGCTCGCGCTACGTCGTCCGGGTCGTCGCCGGCGGTGACCAGCTCGCCCGCCAGACCGGCCTGGTCGACGGCCGGGGCCGACCGATCCGGGGCCTGCCCCCGCAGGTCGTCTCGGGTGCCACCTGTGACGCCGAGGCCGCCTGGCGCGGGGCCTTCCTGGCGCACGGCTCGCTCACCGAGCCCGGCCGCTCCTCCTCCCTGGAGGTGACCTGCCCGGGCCCGGAGGCCGCGCTCGCGCTGGTCGGCGCCGCCCGCCGCCTGTCGATCGCCGCCAAGGCCCGCGAGGTGCGCGGCGTGGACCGCGTGGTCGTCCGCGACGGTGACGCCATCGGCGCCCTGCTCACCCGTCTGGGTGCCCACGAGTCGGTGCTCGCCTGGGAGGAGCGCCGGATGCGCCGCGAGGTGCGGGCCACGGCGAACCGGCTCGCCAACTTCGACGACGCCAACCTCCGCCGCTCCGCGCGCGCGGCCGTCGCCGCCGGGGCGCGGGTCCAGCGGGCCCTGGAGATCCTCGCCGACGACGTGCCCGAGCACCTCGCGGCCGCCGGACGGCTGCGAATGGAGCACAAGCAGGCCTCGCTGGAGGAGCTGGGCGCGCTCGCCGACCCGCCGCTGACCAAGGACGCCGTCGCCGGCCGTATCCGCCGGCTGCTCGCGATGGCCGACAAGCGCGCCTCCGACCTCGGCATCCCGGGCACGGAGTCCAGCATCACCGAGGAGATGGCCGACAACCTCGTCGGCTGACGGCCCCTCACCTGACCGCTCCTCACCACGCCGGTGCCGACGCCCCCTCGGGCCGTCGGCACCGGCGTTTGCGTATCCGTGAGGCACCCTTGACTGGATCATGAACTGTCATGAGCCTGGCATCTGTTCGCTGCTGTGGCGGACCACCGCAAGGGGGGCTCATGAGACGAAGAGCGAGACCGATCCTCGCTGTTGGCGCGCTCCTGCTCGGCGGCGCGGGCATCGCACCCGTCGCCCATGCCGCGCAGAGCGCCGGTTCTCCTGATCCGAACGAAGTCAAGGTCTTCCGCGCCGAGGTCACCAGCGGGCAGGTACCCCTGCTGCTGGCGGCCGGGCAGGACGGCCACGAACTGAGCGAGCAGGTGCCCGCGAAGGGCACCGCGACCGTCGAGGTCTACCTCACCGACCAGGAAGCGGAGAAGCTCGAGGCGAAGGGCGTCGAGCTCACCGAGCACACCCTGACCGCCAAGGCCGAGGCCCGCGTGGAGAAGGCGGCCGAAGGTGTGTTCCGGCCGTACAGCGGAAGCGGCGGGCTCAGGGAGGAACTCCTCGCCACCGCCCGCGCCAACCCCGGTCTCACCAAGGTCGTCTCCATCGGCAAGACGGTCAACGGCAAGGACATCCTCGCCCTCAAGCTCACCAAGAACGCGAAGAAGTCCAAGGACGGCGCCAAACCCTCCGTCCTCTACATGTCCAACCAGCACGCGCGCGAGTGGATCACGCCGGAGATGACACGGCGGCTGCTCCACCACTACGTCGACAACTACCAGCGCGACAAGCGCATCAGGAAGATCGTCGACTCCACCGAACTGTGGTTCGTCCTGTCGGCCAACCCCGACGGCTACGACTACACCTTCCAGAGCGAAGACAACCGCCTGTGGCGCAAGAACCTGCGCGACAACAACGGCGACGGCACGATCCGCGTGGGCGACGGCGTCGACCTCAACCGCAACTTCTCCTACAAGTGGGGCTACGACAACGAGGGTTCGTCCCCCAACCCCACCAGCGAGACCTATCGCGGCCCGGCCCCGTCCTCGGAACCCGAGACCAAGGCCCTGGACGCCTTCGAGAAGCGGATCGGCTTCACCTACGGCATCAACTACCACTCCGCGGCCGAACTCCTCCTCTACGGCGTCGGCTGGCAGGTGGCCACCGACACACCCGACGACGTCCTCTACAGGGCGCTCGCCGGCACCCCGGAGAACTCCGCGATCCCCGGCTACCGCCCGCAGGTCTCCTCGGAGCTGTACACCACCAACGGCGAGGCGGACGGCCACGCGTCGAACGTCAACGGCCTGGCGATGTTCACCCCCGAGATGTCGACCTGCCAGACGGCCTCGGACCTCGACCCGAACGACCAGTGGAACGCGGCCGACTGCCAGTCGGTCTTCAACTTCCCGGACGACGAGAAGCTGATCCAGCAGGAGTTCGAGAAGAACATCCCCTTCGCGCTCTCCGTCGCCGAGTCCGCGGCCCGGCCCGACCAGCCGAAGTCCTCGCTCGGTCTGAAGGCCGCCGACTTCACCCCGAAGACGTTCACCACGTCCTACGCGCGCGGCGCCGACCAGGAGGTCTCCGTCGTCGCCCGCAGGTCGGTGCGCGACAAGGAGCTCAAGTACCGCGTCAACGGCGGCCGTACGCACGAGAGGGACCTCAGGGCCTGGAAGGGCGGCGAGACCTACGGCGGTGAGGACAACCTCTACTTCGACGAGTACCGGGCCGAGGTCGAGGACGCCGACCCGGGCGACAGGGTCGAGGTCTGGTTCACCGGCCGGGCGAAGAGCGGAAAGCCCACCGCCAGCGCGCACTTCACGTACACCGTGGCCGAACGGCCGCGCGCCGACGTGCTCGTGGTCGCCGAGGAGGGCGCGACCGCCGCACAGGCGCAGACGTACGTGGACGCGCTGAAGGCAGCCGGCCGCAAGGCGATCGTCTGGAACGTCGCCACTCAGGGCGCACCCGACGCGCTCGGGGTCCTGGACCACTTCAGGTCGGTCGTCCACTACACGGGCGCGACCGTCCCGGGCAATCCCACCCAGCTCCAGCTGCGCGCCTTCCTCAACGAGGGCGGCAAGCTGATCGAGGCGGGCGAGCGGGCCGGCGGCAGCGTCGACCTGGGCGGCGGCACGCTGTCCAACGACTTCAGCCAGTACTACCTGGGCGCCTACACCCGCACGACCCTGCCGGGCGCCACCGCCTTCCAGGGCACCGGCAAGCTCACCGGGACCGCCGGCACCCTCGGTGCCGCCCCCGGCAACCCGCTGGACGCGGCAGGCTCCTTCAGCGTCACCTCGGACAACCTGCCCGTGGCGACCTTCCCGCAGTTCGCGAGCGCGGGAGCGGGGACGTACCCGGGCACGCCCAACCCGTACGGGCCGTACGAGGGCACCTCCATGGCCGCCGTCACGCACAGCGACTACGCCTGGAACCGCCTCACCCGCACCATCGACCTCACCCAGGTGACCGCCGCGCAGGCGCCCACGCTGCGCACCCGGCTGCTGTGGGACACCGAGGAGGGCTACGACCACGCTGTCCTGGAGGCGCACACCGCCGGGGCCGACGACTGGACCACGCTCCCCGAGAAGAACGGCGCCACCAGCACCGCGGTGCCCGCCGAGTGCGGGGCCGGGTTCTTCATCGCGGCCCACCCCGCGCTCAAGCGGTATCTGACGCAGGGGACCGACGGCTGCACGGCCACCGGCACCAGCGGCCAGTGGAACAGCCTCACCGGGGCGTCGGCCGGCTGGCAGGACGTCTCCTTCGACCTGTCCGCGTACGCCGGCAAGAAGGTCGAGGTCTCGCTCAGCTACATCACCGACCCGGGTTCCGGCGGGCGCGGTGTCCTCGCGGACAACGCCTCCGTGGTCGTCGGCGGCCAGGCCACCGAGACCGAGGGCTTCGAGACCTCGCTCGGCGCGTGGAGCGTGCCCGGGCCGCCCGCGGGCAGCCCCGCGGTCGTGAAGGACTGGGGGCGCGCCGGAGAGCTGTTCAAGACGTACGGCGCGGTCACCACGGACGACACCGTGCTGCTGGGCTTCGGCCTGGAGCACGTCACCGCGGCGGCCGACCGCACGGCCCTGATCCGCAAGGCACTGGCGGCCGTCGGCGGGTGAACCCATGGTGACCCGGAGTAGTGATCCCGGGTGACCGGAGCTTTCGGTCCGGGGCGGTCCGTACCCCTACTGGCGGGTACGGACCGCCTGCCCGTGTATGCGGCATCTCGATGTCACTCCGAAAGCCTCAGGGAGGTAGGGTCGGGGGTGGTCGGGGACATCCCATACAGCTCGCCGGTCTCACAACCGGCGTACCAACGAGGAGATCGGTTCGTGACGATCCGCGTAGGCATCAACGGCTTTGGCCGCATCGGTCGTAACTACTTCCGCGCGCTGCTGGAGCAGGGTGCTGACATCGAGATCGTGGCTGTCAACGACCTGGGTGACACCGCGACCACCGCGCACCTGCTGAAGTACGACACCATCCTGGGCCGCCTCAAGGCCGAGGTGTCGCACACCGCCGACACGATCACCGTCGACGGTCACACCATCAAGGTGCTGTCCGAGCGCAACCCCGCCGACATCCCGTGGGGCGAGCTGGGCGTCGACATCGTCGTCGAGTCGACCGGCATCTTCACGAAGAAGGCCGACGCCGAGAAGCACATCGCCGGCGGCGCCAAGAAGGTCCTCATCTCGGCTCCGGCCAAGGACGAGGACATCACCATCGTGATGGGCGTCAACGAGAACAAGTACGACGCGGCCAACCACCACGTCATCTCCAACGCCTCCTGCACCACCAACTGCGTGGCGCCGATGGCCAAGGTCCTCGACGAGAACTTCGGCATCGTCAAGGGCCTGATGACCACGGTCCACGCGTACACGAACGACCAGCGCATCCTGGACTTCCCGCACAAGGACCTGCGCCGCGCCCGTGCCGCCGCCGAGAACATCATCCCGACCACCACGGGTGCCGCCAAGGCCACCGCGCTGGTCCTGCCGCAGCTCAAGGGCAAGCTGGACGGCATCGCGATGCGCGTCCCGGTCCCGACCGGTTCGGCCACCGACCTGGTCGTGGAGCTGTCCCGCGAGGTCACCAAGGACGAGGTCAACGCCGCGTTCAAGAAGGCCTCCGAGGGTGAGCTCCAGGGCTACCTGACCTACACCGAGGACGAGATCGTCTCCTCGGACATCGTCAGCGACCCGTCGTCCTGCACCTTCGACTCCTCCCTGACCATGGTCCAGGAGGGCACGACGGTGAAGATCCTCGGCTGGTACGACAACGAGTGGGGCTACTCCAACCGCCTCGTCGACCTCACGGTCTTCGTCGGCAACCAGCTCTGATCCCAGAGCAGGCACCTTGACATGAGAGCAGGGCCCGGGCGGCGCAGGGACGCGCCGCCCGGGCCCTGACTCACGTGCTGAACAGCCCTCGTACGATCAGAGCACCCTCACCAGGAGTTCCCTCATGAAGACGATCGACGAACTTCTCGCCGAAGGCGTGGACGGCAAGCGGGTCTTCGTCCGCGCCGACCTCAACGTGCCGCTCGCCGACGGCCGCATCACCGACGACGGCCGCATCCGCGCCGTCCTGCCCACCGTCAAGGCCCTCGCGGACGCGGGCGCCAAGGTGGTCGTGGCCTCGCACCTGGGCCGCCCCAAGGGCGCCCCGGACCCGGCCTTCTCCCTGCTCCCGGCCGCCGAGCGGCTCGGCGAACTCCTGGACGCCCCCGTGGCCTTCGCCCAGGACACCGTCGGCCCCGCCGCGCACGACGCCGTGAACGGCCTCCAGCCCGGCCAGGTCGCCGTGATCGAGAACCTGCGCTTCAACGCCGGCGAGACCTCCAAGGACGACACCGAGCGCGGCGAGTTCGCGGACCGGCTGGCAGCCCTCGCGGACGTCTACGTCGGCGACGGCTTCGGCGCGGTGCACCGCAAGCACGCCTCGGTCTTCGACCTCCCGGCCCGGCTGCCGCACTACGCCGGCTACCTCATCGCCACCGAGGTCGGCGTCCTGAAGAAGCTCACCGACGACGTCCAGCGGCCCTACGTGGTCGTGCTCGGCGGCGCCAAGGTCTCCGACAAGCTCGCCGTCATCGACGAGCTGCTCGGCAAGGCCGACCGCATCCTCATCGGCGGCGGCATGGCCTTCACCTTCCTCAAGGCCAAGGGCCACGAGGTCGGCGCCTCCCTGCTCCAGGAGGACCAGATCCCGGCGGTCCTGGAGTACATCGCGCGCGCCGAGAAGACCGGTGTCGAGCTGGTCCTGCCGGTCGACGCCGTGGTCGCCCCGGAGTTCCCGGACCTGAAGACCAAGGCCCCGGCCGACGCCACCACCGTCGCCGCCGACGCCATCCCGTCCGACCGGATGGGCCTGGACATCGGCCCGGCGTCCGGCAAGCTGTACGCCTCGAAGATCACCGACGCCGCCACCGTCTTCTGGAACGGCCCGATGGGCGTCTTCGAGCACCCCGAGTTCGCCGAGGGCACCAAGGCGGTCGCCCAGGCCCTCCTCGACTCCTCGGCCTTCACGGTCGTCGGCGGCGGCGACTCCGCCGCGGCCGTCCGCATCCTGGGCTTCGACGAGAACGCGTTCGGACACATCTCGACCGGTGGCGGCGCCTCCCTCGAATACCTCGAGGGCAAGACGCTCCCCGGCCTCGCCGCACTGGAGGACTGACCCCGCATGACCACTCGCACGCCGATCATGGCGGGTAACTGGAAGATGAACCTCAACCACCTCGAGGCCATCGCACACGTCCAGAAGCTCGCCTTCGCCCTCGCCGACAAGGACTACGAGGCCGTCGAGGTCGCCGTCCTGCCGCCCTTCACCGACCTGCGTTCCGTGCAGACCCTGGTCGACGGAGACAAGCTCAGGATCAAGTACGGCGCCCAGGACCTCTCGGCGCACGACTCGGGCGCCTACACCGGTGAGATCTCCGGCTCGATGCTGGCCAAGCTGAAGTGCACGTACGTGGCCATCGGCCACTCCGAGCGCCGCCAGTACCACGCCGAGACCGACGAGATCGTCAACGCCAAGGTGAAGGCCGCCTACAAGCACGGTCTGACCCCGATCCTGTGCGTCGGCGAGGAGCTGGAGGTCCGCGACGCGGGCAACCACGTCTCCCACACCCTCGCCCAGGTCGAGGGCGGCCTCAAGGACGTCCCCGCCGAGCAGGCCGAGTCCGTCGTCATCGCCTACGAGCCCGTCTGGGCCATCGGCACCGGCAAGGTCTGCGGCGCCGAGGACGCCCAGGAGGTCTGCGCCGCCATCCGCGCCAAGGTCGCCGAGCTGTACACCCAGGAGCTGGCCGACAAGGTCCGCATCCAGTACGGCGGCTCCGTCAAGGCCGGCAACGTGGCCGAGATCATGGCGCAGGCCGACATCGACGGCGCCCTGGTCGGCGGTGCCTCGCTGGACGCCGACGAGTTCGTCAAGATCGTGCGCTTCCGGGACCAGTAAGTAGGCCCTGGCGGCGATCCGTCGTACCCTTGCGGGGGCATGGCCCTGAAGGCCGTGCCCCCGTCGTTCATCCGAATCCGAGAGAGTTGGTCCAGCCGTGGTTTTGGGGTTCTCGATCGCCCTGATCGTCTTCAGCGGGCTGCTGATGCTGCTGGTGCTGATGCACAAGGGGAAGGGCGGCGGCCTCTCCGACATGTTCGGTGGCGGCATGCAGTCGTCCGTCGGTGGTTCCTCGGTCGCCGAGCGCAACCTCGACCGCATCACCGTGGTGATCGGTCTGCTGTGGTTCGCGTGCATTGTCGTACTCGGTCTTCTCATGAAGACGAACAACTGAGCGGCGACGCCCCACACAGCACGTCCATTCCGCACGTAAGGCCCCATGTTCGGTACGCGCACCTGAGCGCGGCCTATCATGGGGCTTGCGTCTAGGTGTGGGGGCTGTAACTCCAACCACTGGACGCGCGTTGGGCCTTACGTAGACTGAGGCGCTCGCAACGAAGCGACACGTCGACTCGCTTCGCGGCACCATCACGCAGGGAGTTACGACCGTGGCAAGTGGCAACGCGATCCGAGGTAGCCGGGTCGGGGCGGGGCCGATGGGCGAGGCCGAGCGGGGCGAGTCCGCGCCCCGTCTGCGCATCTCCTTCTGGTGCTCCAACGGGCACGAGACGCAGCCCAGCTTCGCCAGCGACGCGCAGGTCCCCGAAACCTGGGACTGCCCGCGCTGCGGCTTCCCCGCCGGACAGGACCGGGACAACCCGCCGGACCCGCCGCGCACCGAGCCGTACAAGACGCACCTCGCGTACGTACGGGAGCGGCGCAGCGACGCGGACGGCGAGGCGATCCTCGCCGAGGCGCTCGCCAAGCTGCGGGGCGAGATCTAGAAGTCGAGAACCGGCCGGGTACCGAGGGGTGCCTGGCCGGAGCCGTTCCACGGCCGTACAGGGCCTGCGTGCCCTCCACGGCCCGTGCCGGGCTGCCCTGTTCGCAGCCGCCTTCTCCGTGCTGTCCCCCGTGCCACTGACACCCGTGCCCCGTGCGCACGTACCTGTGGGTGGGCGGGGCGCCGAGGCCCGCACGGCTCGCGTCCCGCGTTGATCAACTACGTTGGAACCGCTGGGACAGGCACGAAAGAAGGCTGAAGTCGGACATGAACGCAGACGGCCGTACCAGGCTCAACCGGACGCCCGAGTGGACCGCGCTGGCCGAGCACCGCGAGGAGCTCGGCGAGGTGCGGCTCAGGGAGCTGTTCGCCGCCGACCCCGGGCGCGGCACCGGGTACTCACTGCGGGTCGGTGACCTGTACGTCGACTACTCCAAGCACCTGGTCACCGACGAGACGCTGCGGCTGCTGCGTGAACTCGCCGTCGCGACCGACGTCTTCGGCCTGCGGGACGCCATGTTCCGCGGGGAGCGGATCAACCTCACCGAGGACCGGGCCGTGCTGCACACCGCCCTGCGCGCCCCGCGCGACGCGGTGATCGAGGTCGACGGGGAGAACGTCGTCCCGCGGGTGCACGCCGTCCTCGACAGGATGAGCGACTTCGCGAACCGGGTCCGCTCCGGAGAGTGGACCGGCCACACCGGCAAGCGGATCAAGAACGTCGTCAACATCGGCATCGGCGGCTCCGACCTCGGACCCGCGATGGCGTACGAGGTGCTGCGCGGCTTCACCGACCGCGACCTCACCGTCCGTTTCGTGTCGAACGTCGACGGCGCCGACCTGCACGAGGCCACCCGCGACCTGGACGCCGCCGAGACGCTGTTCGTCATCGCCTCCAAGACGTTTACCACGATCGAGACGATCACCAACGCCACCTCGGCCCGCGCGTGGCTGCTCGGCGAGCTGAAGGCCGGCCAGGAAGCCGTCGCCCGGCACTTCGTGGCTTTGTCGACCAACGCCGGGAAGGTCTCGGACTTCGGCATCGACACGGCCAACATGTTCGGGTTCTGGGACTGGGTCGGCGGCCGCTACTCCTACGACTCCGCGATCGGCCTCTCCCTGATGATCGCCATCGGGCCCGACCGCTTCCGCGAGATGCTCGACGGCTTCCACCTCGTCGACGAGCACTTCCGCACCGCCCCGGCCGAGTCCAACGTGCCTTTGCTGCTGGGCCTGTTGGGCATCTGGTACGGCAACTTCCACGGCGCCCAGTCGCATGCCGTGCTGCCGTACAGCCACTACCTGTCCCGGTTCACCGCCTACCTCCAGCAGCTCGACATGGAGTCCAACGGCAAGTCCGTGGACCGTGCCGGACGGCCCGTGGAGTGGCAGACCGGGCCGGTGGTGTGGGGCACGCCCGGCACCAACGGGCAGCACGCCTACTACCAGTTGATCCACCAGGGCACCAAGCTCATCCCGGCGGACTTCATCGGCTTCGCCCGTCCGGTCGGCGAACTGAGCGACGAACTCAAGGCCCAGCACGACCTGCTCATGGCGAACTTCTTCGCCCAGACCCAGGCGCTGGCCTTCGGCAAGACCCCGGACGAGGTGCGCGCGGAGGGGGTGGCCGAGGAACTCGTCCCGCACAAGACGTTCCGCGGCAACCACCCGACGACCACGATCCTCGCGAAGGAGCTCACGCCGTCCGTCCTCGGGCAGCTCATCGCGCTCTACGAGCACAAGGTGTTCGTCCAGGGCGCGGTCTGGAACATCGACTCCTTCGACCAGTGGGGCGTCGAGCTCGGCAAGGTCCTCGCCAAGCGCGTCGAGCCCGCCCTCACGGAGGGCGCCGACGTACCGGGTCTGGACGCGTCCACCAAGGCCCTGGTGTCGACGTACCGGGAGCTGCGCGGCCGGGCGTGACGCACCCGCCGACAACACCGACGCCGGGCCCCTCCTCGGAGGGACCCGGCGTCGACTGCCGTGTGCGATGCCGCCGTTACGGAGAAGCCGGCGGATACAGCGACCTGGGGAGCTGGGAGGCCGCCGCCGAGTCCAGGAGCCACAGGGTGCGGGCCCGGCCTCGGGCTCCCGCCGCCGGGGCCTGGATCTCGCCCGCGCCGGACAGGGCGATCGCCGCGGCCTGTGCCTTGTCCTCGCCGGCCGCCAGGAGCCAGACCTCGCGGGCCGCGCGGATCGCGGGCAGCGTCAACGACACCCGGGTCGGCGGCGGCTTCGGCGCGCCGTGCACGCCGACCACCGTGCGCTCCGTCTCCCGTACCGCGGGGAGTTCCGGGAACAGGGAGGCCACGTGGGTGTCCGGGCCGACGCCCAGCATCAGGACGTCGAAGGTCGGGACGGCGCCGTGGTTCTCGGGGCCGGCCGCGCGGGCCAGTTCCTCGGCGTAGGCCGCCGCCGCGGCCTCCACGTCGTCGCCGTGCGGGCCGTCCGACGCGGGCATGGCGTGCACGCGCTTCGGGTCCAGCGGAACGGAGTCGAGCAGGGCCTCGCGGGCCTGGGTGACATTGCGCTCCGGGTCGCCCTCGGGCAGGAAGCGTTCGTCACCCCACCACAGGTCCAGGCGGCCCCAGTCGATCGCGTCCCGGGCGGGCGCCGCGGCCAGGGCGGCGAGCAGGCCGTTGCCGTTGCGGCCGCCGGTGAGGACCACCGACGCCGAGCCGCGGGAGGCCTGCGCGTCCACGATCTTGGTGATCAGCCGGGCCGCGGCGGCCTGCGCCATCAGTTCCTTGTCGTGGTGCACGACGAGCTGCGGAGTGCTCACTTCGCCGCCTTCCCGCCGCCGGACAGACCGGAGGGGACCGGCTTCAGCGATTCCGGTGCCGACTCTTGCGGCCCTTGCGCCCCGGGAGCTTCCGCAGCGCCCTCGACAGGGGCTTCGGAGACGGGTTCTCCTTTGGCGTCGGAGCCTTCGGTGTCCGAACCCTCGCCCCCTTTGGCGTCCGGACCGTCGTCACCCGCTTCCGGGAAGGGCGCCGACGGGTTCAGCCGGTCCACGCCGAAGCGCAGCGCGGAGGCGTACGTGTCGTCCGGGTCCAGCCTGCGCAGCTCCTCCGCGATCAGCTCGGCCGTGTCCCGGCGCTTGAGCGCCACCGCACGGTCGGGCTGCCCCTGGATGGAGAGCGTGGCGAGCGAGCCGTCCGCGCGGTCCAGGACGATCGGACCGCTGTCCGTGTGCATGCGGACCGCCGTCAGGCCGGGGCCGTTCGACAGGGACCGCTTCACCGGCACGTCCAGCCGGTCCGCCAGCCACATCGCCAACAGCTCGCAGCTCGGGTTGAACTCCTCGCCCTCCACCTCGACGGCCTCGACCTTGCAGGTGACCTGGTCGAGCGCGGCGGCCAGCATCGAGCGCCACGGGGTGATCCGGGTCCAGGACAGGTCGGTGTCGCCCGGCGTGTAGGTGTCGGCGCGCGCGGTCAGCTCGCGCACCGGCTGCTCGGAGGAGTAGGTGTCGGTGACCCTCCGCTGGCCGAGCGCCCCGAGCGGGTCCCCGGCCGGGTCGAGCGGCGCGTCCACCGGCCACCAGACGACGACCGGCGCGTCCGGCAGCAGCAGCGGGAGGACCACCGACTGGGCGTGGTCGACGACCTCGCCGTACAGCCGCAGCACGACCGTCTCGCCGGTGCCCGCGTCCGCGCCCACCCGCACCTCGGCGTCGAGACGGGACTGGGTGCGGTCACGGGGACTGCGCGACACCCGCTTGATGACCACCAGCGTGCGCGAGGGGTGCTCGCGGGACGCGTCGTTGGCGGCCTTGAGGGCGTCGTAGGCGTTCTCCTCGTCCGTGACGATGACCAGCGTGAGCACCATGCCGACGGCCGGTGTGCCGATGGCGCGGCGCCCCTTGACCAGGGCCTTGTTGATCTTGCTGGCCGTGGTGTCCGTGAGGTCTATCTTCATGGCCGGCGCCAGCTCCGTCCCTCTCGTGCGAGCATTTCGTCCGCCTCGACCGGGCCCCACGTACCGGAGGGGTACTGGGCGGGCCTGCCGTGCGTGTCCCAGTACTCCTCGATCGGGTCGAGGATCTTCCAGGACAGCTCGACCTCCTCCGTGCGGGGGAAGAGGTTGGAGTCGCCGAGCAGGACGTCGAGGATCAGGCGCTCGTACGCCTCGGGGGAGGACTCCGTGAACGACTCGCCGTAGGCGAAGTCCATGGACACGTCCCGGATCTCCATCGAGGTGCCCGGCACCTTGGAGCCGAAGCGGACGGTGACGCCCTCGTCCGGCTGGACCCGGATGACGATCGCGTTGGAGCCCAGCTCCTCGGTGGCCGTCGTGTCGAAGGGGGAGTGCGGGGCCCGCTGGAAGACCACCGCGATCTCGGTGACCCGGCGGCCCAGCCGCTTGCCGGTGCGCAGGTAGAACGGCACGCCGGCCCAGCGGCGGTTGTCGATCTCCACCTTGATGGCCGCGTACGTGTCGGTCTTGGACTGGGGGTCGATGCCGTCCTCTTCGAGGTAGCCGACCGCCTTCGCGCCGCCCTGCCAGCCCGCCGCGTACTGGCCGCGCACGGTGTCCCGGCCCAGGTCCTTCGGCAGCTTCACCGCGCCGAGCACCTTGGTCTTCTCCGCGGCCAGCGCGTCCGCGTCGAAGGAGGCCGGCTCCTCCATGGCGGTGAGGGCCATGAGCTGGAGCAGGTGGTTCTGGATGACGTCACGGGCGGCGCCGATGCCGTCGTAGTAGCCGGCCCGGCCGCCGATGCCGATGTCCTCGGCCATGGTGATCTGCACGTGGTCCACGAAGGACCGGTTCCAGATCGGCTCGAACATCGTGTTGGCGAAGCGCAGCGCCAGGATGTTCTGGACGGTCTCCTTGCCCAGGTAGTGGTCGATGCGGAAGACCTGGTCCGGGGCGAAGACCTCCTCGACGGTCGCGTTGAGCTCCTCGGCCGACTTGAGGTCGTGGCCGAAGGGCTTCTCGATGACCGCACGCCGCCAGGAGCCGCCCGACTGGTCGGCCAGCCGGTGCTTCTTCAGCTGCTGGATGACCACGGGGAAGGCGGACGGCGGCACGGACAGGTAGAAGGCGAAGTTGCCGCCGGTGCCCTGTGCCTTGTCGAGTTCGTCGATGGTGTCGCGCAGCCGCTCGAACGAGTCGTCGTCGTCGAAGGTGCCCTGGACGAAGCGCATCCCCTGGATGAGCTGCTGCCAGACCTCCTCGCGGAACGGCGTCCGGGCGTGTTCCTTGACGGCGTCGTGGACGACCTCGGCGAAGTCCTCGTTCTCCCAGTCGCGCCGGGCGAAGCCGACCAGCGAGAAGCCCGGCGGCAGCAGACCCCGGTTCGCGAGGTCGTACACGGCGGGCATGAGCTTCTTTCGTGACAAATCGCCCGTGACGCCGAAGATGACCAGGCCCGACGGCCCCGCGATACGCGGGAGCCGTCGGTCGGCAGGGTCACGCAGCGGATTGCTGCTCGACAAGGTTTCAGCCCTCCGAGGGGGCGAGGCGCTGAAGCTCCGCCTCGGTCGACTTGAGCAGGTCGTTCCAGGACGCCTCGAACTTCTCGACGCCCTCTTCCTCCAGGAGCTGGACCACCTCGTCGTACGAGATCCCGAGCTTCTCGACGGCGTCGAGATCGGCACGGGCCTGCTCGTACGTGCCGGCGATCGCGTTGCCGCGGATCTCGCCGCTCTCCTCGGTCGCCTGGAGCGTGGCCTCCGGCATGGTGTTCACCGTGTTGGGCGCCACCAGCTCGTCGACGTACAGGGTGGCCTTGTAGGCCTTGTCCTTGACGCCGGTCGAGGCCCACAGCGGACGCTGCTTGTTCGCGCCGGCCTTCTCCAGCTTCGCCCAGCGCTCGCCGGAGAAGATCTCCTCGTACGCCTGGTAGGCGAGGCGCGCGTTGGCCACGCCGGCCTTGCCGCGGGCGGCCTTGGCCTCGTCGGTGCCCAGCGCGTCGAGGCGCTTGTCGATCTCGGTGTCCACGCGGGACACGAAGAAGGACGCCACGGAGTGGATCTGCGACAGGTCCAGGCCCCGCTCCTTGGCCTTCTCCAGGCCGGCCAGGTAGGCGTCCATGACCTCGCGGTAGCGCTCCAGCGAGAAGATCAGCGTGACGTTGACGCTGATCCCGAGACCGATGACGTCGGTGATCGCCGGGATGCCCGCGCGGGTGGCCGGGATCTTGATGAGGGTGTTGGGGCGGTCGACGAGCCAGGCGAGCTGCTTGGCCTCGGCGACGGTCGCCTTCTCGTTGTGCGCCAGGCGCGGGTCGACCTCGATCGACACCCGGCCGTCCTGGCCGCCGGTGGCGTCGAAGACCGGCCGCAGGATGTCGGCGGCGTCCCGGACGTCCGCCGTGGTGATCATGCGGATGGCCTCTTCGACCGTGACCTTGCGGAAGGCGAGGTCGGAGAGCTGCTGGTCGTAGCCGTCGCCCTCGGAGATCGCCTTCTGGAAGATCGAGGGGTTGGTGGTGACGCCCACGACGTGCTGCTGGTCGATCAGCTCGGCGAGGTTGCCGGACGTGATCCGCTTGCGCGACAGGTCGTCCAGCCAGATCGCGACGCCTTCCTCGGAGAGGCGCTTGAGTGCGTCTGTCATGGAATTACATCTCCTACGTGTCGTATATGAGCGTCAGCGCTGGGCGGCGGCGAGAGATTCCCGCGCCTTGGCGGCCACGTTCTCGCCGGTGAAGCCGAACTCCTGGAAGAGGACCTTGCCGTCCGCGGAAGCACCGAAGTGCTCCAGGGAAACGATGCGACCGGCGTCCCCGACGTACTTGTGCCAGGTCAGACCGATACCCGCCTCGACCGCGACACGGGCCCTCACGGACGGGGGCAGGACGCTGTCCCGGTACCCCTGGTCCTGCTCCTCGAACCACTCCACGCACGGCATGGAGACGACACGCGTCGGCACGCCGTCGGCCTGGAGCTGCTCACGTGCCTCGACAGCCACATGCACCTCGGAGCCGGTGGCGATCAGGATGACCTCCGGCTCTGTGTTCTGCCCGTCGGGCCCCTCGGCCTCGAACAGCACGTAACCGCCCTTGACCGCGTCCTCGTTGGGCTCGTACGTCGGCACGCCCTGACGGGTCAGCGCCAGTCCGTGCGGGGCGCCCTTGCCGAACTCCTTGGTCCAGCGGCCGAGGATCTCGCGCCAGGCGGTCGCGGTCTCGTTGGCGTCGGCCGGGCGGACCACGTTCAGGCCGGGGATCGCGCGCAGCGAGGCCAGGTGCTCGACCGGCTGGTGGGTCGGGCCGTCCTCGCCCAGACCGATGGAGTCGTGCGTCCACACGTACGTCACCGGCAGGTGCATCAGGGCCGAGAGCCGCACGGCGTTGCGCATGTAGTCGGAGAACACCAGGAAGGTGCCGCCGTAGATCCGCGTGTTGCCGTGCAGGGCGATGCCGTTCATCTCCGCTGCCATGGAGTGCTCGCGGATGCCGAAGTGGATCGTGCGGCCGTACGGGTCCGCCTCCGGCAGCGGGTTGTCCGCCGGGAGGAAGGAGCTGTTCTTGTCGATCGTGGTGTTGTTCGAACCGGCGAGGTCGGCGGAGCCGCCCCACAGCTCGGGGATCACCGCGCCGAGCGCCTGGAGGACCTTGCCGGACGCGGCACGCGTGGCGACGCCCTTGCCGGGCTCGAAGACGGGGATCGCCGACTCCCAGTCCTTGGGCAGCTCACCCGCGGCGACGCGCTCGTACTCGGCCGCGCGCTCCGGGTTGTTGCTGCGCCACTCCTGGAAGGACTTCTCCCACTCGGCGCGGGCCTGCCGGCCGCGCTCCAGCGCCTGGCGGGTGTGGCCGATGACCTCCTCGGAGACCTCGAAGGACTGCTCCGGGTCGAAGCCGAGGACCCGCTTGGTGGCCGCGACCTCGTCGTCGCCGAGCGCCGAGCCGTGCGCGGCCTCGGTGTTCTGCGCGTTGGGGGCGGGCCAGGCGATGATCGAGCGCATCGCGATGAAGGACGGCTTGTCGGTGACCGCCTTGGCCTTCTGGATCGCCTCGAAGATCGCGACCGGGTCGAGGTCGCCGTTGGCCTGCGGCTCGACACGCTGGACGTGCCAGCCGTACGCCTCGTAGCGCTTGACGGTGTCCTCGGAGACGGCCGTCTCGGTGTCGCCCTCGATCGAGATGTGGTTGTCGTCCCACAGCAGGATCAGGTTGCCGAGCTTCTGGTGGCCGGCCATCGAGGACGCCTCGGCGGAGATGCCCTCCTGGAGGCAGCCGTCACCGGCGATGGCGAAGACGAAGTGGTCGAAGGGGGAGGTGCCCTCGGGGGCCTCGGGGTCGAACAGACCGCGCTCGTAGCGGGCGGCCATCGCCATGCCCACCGCGTTGGCGACACCCTGGCCGAGCGGACCGGTGGTGGTCTCCACGCCCTTGGTGTGGCCGTACTCCGGGTGGCCCGGGGTCTTGGAGCCCCAGGTGCGGAAGGACTTGAGGTCGTCCAGCTCCAGGCCGAAGCCGGCCAGGTAGAGCTGGGTGTAGAGGGTCAGGGACGAGTGGCCGGCGGACAGCACGAAGCGGTCGCGCCCGACCCAGTCGGGGTCGGCCGGGTCGTGCCGCATCACCTTCTGGAAGAGGGTGTAGGCGGCGGGAGCCAGGCTCATCGCCGTACCCGGATGGCCGTTTCCGACCTTCTGTACGGCGTCGGCGGCCAGGACGCGGGCGGTGTCGACGGCCCGCTGGTCCAACTCGGTCCACTCGAGGTCTGTGGTGGTCGGCTTGGTGCTCACCCTGGGTCAGGGCTCCTCTCCACATGTCACACATGTCGAAATGCCGGTGCACGGGACGCCCGGCCGTTGTCGAGCCTACCCCCGCAAGTACGTGCGTTTTTTCGAGTCATTCCAGACTGCCGGGCCTTACCGGGATCCGCCTCCCGACCGGCTCGGAGCGCACTTGGCAACTGAATACGCAAGCGCTCGTCCGAGTGCTCAACCGAGTGGGACCGAGCTCTTCCGGGGGTGTCGGCGGACACGACCCGACCCCCGCGGATATCGGGGTATGGGCAACGTCTACAGTGGCGTGGTACGCGCGAGCCTTTACCGGGACTTCACACGGCTGAGGCTTGCTGGGATGTCTCTGTAGGGGTGTGCGTGACGGCCGTCGAATCCCGTCCAGCCGGTGTGCTGGGGGAGAGCAAGAGCTCGAGTCACCGGCCGTTCGGGGCCCGGGCCAAGGCGTTCGTGGCGCTGACCAAGCCGCGGATCATCGAGCTGCTGCTCATCACCACCGTTCCGGTGATGTTCCTGGCGCAGCAGGGTGTGCCGGACCTGAAGCTGGTCCTGCTCACCTGTGTCGGCGGCTATCTGTCCGCGGGCGGCGCCAACGCGCTCAACATGTACATCGACCGCGACATCGACGCGCTCATGGACCGCACCTCGCAGCGCCCCCTGGTGACCGGCATGGTGTCGCCGCGCGAGTGCCTCGCCTTCGGCATCACGCTGGCGGTCGTGTCGACCCTGCTGTTCGGCCTCACCGTCAACTGGCTGTCCGCCTGGCTGTCGCTCGGAGCGCTGCTCTTCTACGTCGTCGTCTACACGATGATCCTCAAGCGGCGTACCTCGCAGAACATCGTGTGGGGCGGCATCGCCGGCTGCCTGCCGGTCCTGATCGGCTGGTCGTCGGTCACGAACTCCATGTCGTGGGCCCCGGTCGTCCTCTTCCTCGTCATGTTCTTCTGGACGCCGCCGCACTACTGGCCGCTGTCCATGAAGGTCCGTGAGGACTACGCGCGCGTGGGCGTGCCGATGCTGCCGGTCGTCGCCTCCAACAAGGTCGTCGCCAAGCAGATCGTCATCTACAGCTGGGTGATGGTCGCGGTCTCGCTGCTGCTGACCCCGCTCGGCTACACCGGCTGGTTCTACACGGCGGTCGCGCTCCTCGCGGGCGGCTTCTGGCTGTGGGAGGCGCACGGCCTGCAGAACCGGGCCAAGGCCGAGGTGACGGGCGCGAAGCTCAAGGAGATGCGGCTGTTCCACTGGTCGATCACCTATGTGTCGATCCTCTTCCTCGCGGTGGCGGTCGACCCCTTCCTGAGGTAAGGGTCACGTCGCCGTCCCCTCTACTCGTCGGTAGCATCCTGGTCATGGCAGACACGCAGCAGGTTGACGCGAAGGCCGAGCGCAAGGTCGCCCGGCTCGCCAGGCGGATCAGCGCCTTCTCCAGGGAGCACGGCGGCGCCGAGGGCCAGCTCGCCAACATCGGCGAGCGCGGCACCCGGATCGTCCTCGTCGGCGCGGACGGCGGCTGGGGCGACCTGGTGGCCCCCTCGCACGACATCGCCGAGAAGGCCGTCGAGAAGTCCGGCCTCACCGTGCACGAGGAGTTCGACGGCGAGTTCGCGGCCAAGGTGAGGACCGGTCCGTACGAGTGGAGCCGCATGGCCGGCATCCAGGTCGGCGGTCCCTCGAACGGCTGAGATCCGCCGCCCTTTCACATGGGGTGTGCGTCCCCAACACCTGACACCCGGTTCACCCGTTAGGACCTGTGAGTAGCCGGCACGGTCCAGACACGGGGAGCCCGGATGATCGAAACGCCGTCCCTCGTGGACCAGTACTGCCACGGCGTACTGAGGACGGAGCTGGGCCTCGGCACCTTCGAGGCCCAGCTGGCCCGCACCGAGGGGCCGCCCGCCCCGGGGACCACGCTGTTCGACACCCAGACCGGTTTCGCCGTACGGCGCTGGTGCCCGCCCCTCCTCGGCCTCGAACCGCACTGCCCGCCCGCCCGCTATCTGGCCCGGCGCCGTGAGCTCGGGGTGCTGGAAGCGGGCCGCAGGCTGCTGCGCGGCAGCGGGATCACCACCTACCTGATCGACACCGGACTGCCCGGCGACCTCACAGGCCCCACCGAGCTGGCCTCCGCCGCGTCCGCGGAGACCCGGGAGATCGTCCGCCTGGAACTCCTCGCCGAACAGGTCGCCGACACCTCGGGCACCGTCGAGTCCTTCCTCGCCAACCTCGCCGAGTCGGTGCACGGAGCCGCCGCGAACGCGGTCGCCTTCACCTCGGTGGCGGGCGTACGGCACGGGCTCGCGCTGGCGCCCGAGCCGCCCGGGCCCGGAGAGGTGCGGGGCGCGGCAGGCCGCTGGCTGGCGGGCCGCCGGGTGGGCGGCGAGCTGTCCGACCCCGTGCTCCTGCGGCACCTGCTGTGGATCGCGGCCGCCTCCGGCCTGCCCCTCCAGCTGCACGCCGGTCTCGGCGAACCGGGACTGCGCATCGACCGCACCGACCCCGTCCTGCTCACCGACTTCGTGCGCGCCACCGCGGGTCTCGGCACCGACATCGTCCTGCTGCACAGCTACCCCTACCACCGGCACGCCGCCCATCTCGCGGGTGTCTTCCCGCACGTCTACACCGACTCGGGCGCCGCCCTCGTGCGGACCGGCGCCCGCGCGGCGACCGTCCTCGCGGAGATCCTGGAACTGGCGCCCTTCGGCAAGATCGTCTTCTCCAGCGGGGCCCACAGCCTGCCCGAACTGCATGTGGTGGGGGCCCGCCTGTTCCGTGAGGCGCTGGCCCGGGTGCTGGGCGGCTGGGTCGCCGAGGGGGCCTGGTCGCTGGCGGACGCCCAGCGGGTGGCCGGGCTGATCGCGGCGGGGAACGCGCGCAGGGTGTACGGGCTGGAGTGAGCTGTACAGGATGGGTCCATGCAGACCGACGCCTTGCTGGACCGCTTCCTCGCCGACCTGGCCCCGCTCGCGCCCGTCGCCGTGTGGGCCCACGGCTCGCTGGCCGGCGGCGACTACCAGGAGGGCCGCAGCGACCTGGACCTGATCGCCGTCCTCCCCTCGGTCACGCCCCGCACGGTGTGGCGGCTGGCGAAGCTGCACGCGCGCCTGCGGGCCGAGCCGCTGTCCGCACAGCTCCACTGCACCTATCTGACGCCGTCGGCCGACCTGGACCGCCGCCACCTCACCTGGGCCCACGAGGAGCTGTTCAGGCGGCCGGTCTCCCCGGTGACCCGGCGCGAACTGCACTCTTTCGGGCGGGTGCTGCACGGGAAGCCGCCCGCGGACCTGCTGGCGCCGGTCCCGGACCGGGAGCTGGCCGACTTCGTGATCCGTGACCAGCGTGACTTCTGGCGGCCGGCCGTCGACAACGCGGCGCTGTGGCACCGGGACGTGTGGGTCGACCTGGGGCTGCTGACGTTCGCCCGCGCGACCGTGACCGTGCGCGAGGGCCGGCTCATCTCGAAGCGCGAGGCGCTGGACCTGCTGCCCCGGCTCGGGGCGCCCGAGGAGGTCGTCGAGGACGTGCGGGGGCGCCGCTACGGCGAACCGGGGCCCGCGGTGGAGAACAGGGCGGAGCTGACCCGCGGCTACCTGGGCCCGGCGATCGACGAGCTGGTGGCCGCGTACTGAGCCGGCACCTCGGGCAGTTCGTCCTCGGGCCGCTCCCGCAGGGCCAGCAGGACGCGCAGCACCCCGATCCACACCAGGGCCGAGCCGAGCATGTGCAGCCCGACCAGGAACTCGGGCAGGTCGGTGAAGTACTGGACGTAACCGATGACCCCCTGGGAGAGGAGGATCAGGAAGAGGTCGCGGGTGCGGTGCAGGGGGCCCCGGGGAGCGTCGACCGCCTTGAGGATGAACCACAGGGCGAAGGTCAGCGACACCACGATCCAGGCCAGGACCGCGTGCACCTTGCTCACGGTCTCCCAGTCCAGCGGCATCCGCTCGACCTCGCTGGAGTCACCGGCGTGCGGTCCGGCGCCGGTCACCACGGTGCCGACGAGGATCAGCAGGGCGGCGGCCGCGACCATGAACCACACGAGCTGCTGCACCGGCTTGCCGACCAGCGGGCGGGGTGCCGTGTCGCCCTCGCGGGTGCGCTGCCACATCACCGCGGCGACCGTGATCAGGGCCGTGGTCGCCACGAAGTGGGCCGCGACCGTGTAGGGGTTGAGGCCGACCAGGACGACGATGCCGCCGAGGATCGCGTTGCTCATCACGATCCAGAACTGCGCCCAGCCCAGCCGGGTGAGGCTGCGGCGGCGCGGCTTCTCGCTGCGGGCCGCGACGATGGCCCAGCCTACGGCGGCGCACAGCACGTACGTCAGCATCCGGTTGCCGAACTCGATCGCTCCGTGGAAGCCCATCGCGCTGGTCGCGGTCAGCGAGTCTTCCGTGCACTTGGGCCACGTCGGGCACCCGAGTCCCGACCCGGTCAGCCGCACCGCCCCGCCGGTGACCACGATGACCACCGCCATGACGAGCGCGGAGAGAGCGGCCCGCTGAACCGTCCGGGGGGTCGGGGTCCAGCGTGCGGCGATGAAGGCGAGCGGGTTGCGGACGGCCGCTACGGCGTCGGCGCGGGTCAGGTTCGGCACGCCTTCCATCGTAGGGGGCCCGCTTGTGCACGCTTTCACGAGGGCCCCGGTCCGCGTCTACTCCCAGCGGAAGAAGCGTCCCGCGGCGGCCAGACCGGCCACCGCCCACACCGCGAGGATCCCCAGGTCGCCCCACGGCATCCCGGCGCCGTGCTGGAGCACGTCCCGCAGGCCGTCCGACAGGGCCGTGATCGGGAGCAGGCTCAGGATGTCCTGGGTGGTCCGGGAGAACTGGTCCAGCGGGATGATGACCCCGCCGCTGACCAGGAGGAGCAGGAAGACCAGGTTGGCCGCGGCCAGGGTGGCCTCCGCCTTGAGGGTGCCGGCCATCAGGAGGCCCAGGCCCGAGAACGCCGCCGTGCCGAGGACCAGGAGCAGGAGGACGGCGAAGGGGTTGCCGTGCGGGGACCAGCCCAGGGCGAAGGCGATCACCGTCAGCAGGATCACCTGGAGGATCTCCGTCACCAGGACCGAGGCCGTCTTCGCCGTCATCAGGGCCCAGCGGGGGAGCGGGGAGGACGCCAGGCGCTTCAGGACGCCGTAGCGGCGTTCGAAGCCGGTCGCGATGGCCTGGCCCGTGAAGGCCGTCGACATGACCGCGAGGGCCAGGACGCCGGGGGCCAGGAAGTCCACCGCCTTGTCCGTGCCGGTGTCGATGATGTCCACCGAGCTGAACAGGACCAGGACGAGGGTGGGGATCACCACCGTCAGCAGGAGCTGCTCGCCGTTGCGCAGCAGCATCTTCGTCTCCAGGACCGCCTGGGTCGCGATCATGCGTCCCAGGGGCGCCGCGCCCGGCTTCGGGGTGTACATGCCGGTGGCGGTCACGCGCGCAGCTCCTTGCCGGTCAGCTCCAAGAACACGTCTTCCAGGGTGTGGCGTTCCACCGAGATCCTGTCCGGCATCACGCCGTGCTGGGCGCACCAGGACGTCACCGTGGCCAGCAGTTGCGGGTTCACCTTGCCGACCACCCGGTAGGAGCCGGGGGTCAGCTCGGCCGCCGTGCAGTCGGCGGGAAGGGCCTTGAGGAGGGAGCCGACGTCCAGTCCGGGGCGGCCCGTGAAGCGCAGGGTGTTCTCCGCGCCGCCGCGGCACAGCTCCTCGGGGCTGCCCTGGGCGATGACCCGGCCGCCGTCGATGATCGCCACGTCGTCGGCGAGCTGCTCGGCCTCGTCCATGTAGTGCGTGGTCAGGACGACCGAGACGCCGTCCGCGCGCAGGTCGCGAACCAGGTCCCAGGTGGCGCGGCGGGCCTGCGGGTCGAGGCCGGCGGTCGGCTCGTCCAGGAACACCAGTTCCGGGCGCCCGACGACGGCCATGGCGAGGGCCAGGCGCTGCTGCTGGCCGCCCGACAGCCTGCGGTACGTCGTCCGGCCGCAGCTCTCCAGACCCAGGCGCTCGATCAGCGCGTCCACGTCGAGCGGGTGCGCGTGCAGTTTCGCCATGTGGCGGAGCATCTCGTCGGCCCGGGCGCCCGAGTACACGCCCCCGGACTGGAGCATCACGCCGATCCGCGGGTGCAGCTCACGGGCCTGACGCACCGGGTCGAGGCCCAGGACCCGTACCGTGCCGGAGTCCGGCCTGCGGTAGCCCTCGCAGGTCTCCACGGTCGTCGTCTTGCCTGCGCCGTTGGGCCCGAGTACGGCGGTCACGCCCGCCCGGGTCACCAGGTCGAGGCCGTCCACGGCGGTCTTCGTGCCGTACCGCTTCACCAGGGCGTGGACCTGGACCACGGGCTCACTTCGCATGGGCCCGAGTCTAGGTTCGCCGTGCGCCACGCAGACGGGCGGGTGCGAGATCTCCACCGCCGGGAGGAATTCCGGGGCCGTCGTGAGGTTCCAGCGGGGTCGTTACGGGGTTTCGGAGGCTGGCCCGGGGGCCCGGGGGCCCGGGGCAGGCGCGGGTGCCTGTGAGATGGCTCGCGGTCCCGGGGCAGGTTCGGGTGTCTTCGGCACCGGGCCGGGTGTCTGTGAGGCGGGCCTCGGGGTCCCCGAGACCGGGCCGCGGCCCTTGCGAACCGGCCCGGGCCCTTCCGAACCATCCCGGTGGCTTTCGGGACCGGACCGGGCGGCCTTCCGAAGTGGCTGGGGCCTTCCGGACCGGCATGGGTGGGCTCCGCCGGGGCGTTGCAACCGGTTCAGTCGGTTGCCGGGCCCTCCCGGGTGCGCCCGAGTCCCTCCCGCGCCGCGAGCGGGACCTCCTCCTCCCGCGAGCGGTGCAGCGGCAGCCAGCGCTCCGCGTACCGCACGGCGTCGGCCACCGGGAACAGCCGAGCGTCGGCGGCGCCCACCCTTCCCCGTACGACGACACCGGTGTCCCGCTCGAAGTCGTACCCGAGTTCGTCGAAGCGGTCCGAGGTGATCGAGACCTCCGTGACCACCTCCCAGCCCTCCGGTCCCGGGCGGCCGACCTTCACCAGCGGGGCCGGGACGCGGTACTCGGCGAGATGGAAGCTCGTGCAGGTGTCGTAGCCCGCGCCGAGGAGGAGCACGCGCGCGTGGAGGGCCTCCAGCCTGGCCAGGGGGCTGCGCTCGCCCAGGCGGCAGTCGGGGGCGTGGCCGTCGAGCACCGCACGCGCGCGGGGGCCTGTCGCCGCGAAGGAGGTCTGCGGGTGCGCGCTGCGCAGGGCGCCGGGCCAGGTGCGGACGGTCTCGGGGATGACGCCGACCCCGCGCGAGGGCGTCACGAGGGGGTCGTAGGCGGGCATGGCCGCCCGGATCGTGTCCCACCACTCCTCGGGCACCGGGGGGTCGCTCCACACCGCCGGGTCCGAGAGGTCGCCGGTCTGGGTGGGGACCACGAGGGTGCCGTCCGGGCCGAGGGCGTCCAGGAGTCCCTGGACCACCGCGACCGGGCCTCCGCAGACCCAGCCGAGGGAGCTCAGGGAGGAGTGCACGAGCAGGGTCTCGCCGCTCATGACACCCAGCTCGCGCAGCTGTCCGGCGAGGGTGTCGCGCGTGACAAGTGGGCCGGTGGGAGGTCGTGTCGGCATGGTTCGGGAGTGTCCCTGACAGGACCGCCGGACGCCACCGGTTTGATCGATCAAAGATCGTTTCCCCAGGTCAGGTTAGGGGTGCCTAAGTGACGCAGGGCACCGTCCCCCGGAGCGGACGCGGCTTGCCCGGTCCTGAGGAATTACGCAACAATGGCGTTGTGAAAAACGTCGGCGAGGCTCGGGAGACCCCCACGGGGGCCCCTCAGGAGGAGCTCGCGACCGGTGAGCGGTCCACCCGCAACCGCGTCGCGCGATCCATCCTGGACCACGGCCCGTCGACCGTCGCCGAGCTGGCCGGACGACTGGGGCTCACCCAGGCGGCCGTACGACGCCATCTGGACGCGCTGGTGGCCGACGAGGTGGTCGAGGCGCGCGAGCAGCGGGTCTACGGCGCGCGGACGCGAGGCCGTCCCGCCAAGGTCTTCGCGCTCACCGACTGCGGCCGGGACGCCTTCGACCAGTCCTACGACAAGCTCGCCGCGGACGCCCTGCGCTGGATCCAGGAGCGCTTCGGCGGGGACGAGGCGGTCGTCGCCTTCGCGCGCGCGAGGATCGCCGCGCAGGCCGAGGTCTACCGCAAGGCCGTCGAGTCCGCCGCCCCCGAGGAGCGCACCGAAGCCCTGGCCAAGGCCCTGAGTGCGGACGGGTACGCTGCTACGGCGCGCAGCGCACCGGTCGGCGAGCAGCTCTGCCAGCACCACTGCCCGGTGGCCCACGTCGCGGAGAAGTTCCCCCAGCTCTGTGAGGCGGAGACCGAGATCTTCTCCCAGCTGCTGGGAACCCATGTCCAGCGACTGGCGACCATCGCGCACGGCGACGGCGTCTGCACGACGTTCATCCCCAAGATTTCCCACACCACTCATCACGCATCTGCAAGCACGGCCGGGAGGAACCCCGCATGACTCTCCCCACGGAGACTGCCCACCCTGAGCTCGAGGGCCTGGGCAAGTACGAATACGGCTGGGCCGACTCCGACGAAGCCGGCGCCTCTGCGAAGCGCGGTCTGAGCGAGGAAGTCGTGCGCGACATCTCCGCGAAGAAGAACGAGCCGGAGTGGATGACCAAGCTCCGGCTCAAGGGTCTGCGCCTCTTCGACAAGAAGCCCATGCCGAACTGGGGCTCGGACCTGTCGGGCATCGACTTCGACAACATCAAGTACTTCGTGCGCTCCACGGAGAAGCAGGCGGAGTCCTGGGAGGACCTGCCCGAGGACATCAAGAACACGTACGACAAGCTCGGCATCCCCGAGGCGGAGAAGCAGCGCCTCGTCGCCGGTGTCGCGGCCCAGTACGAGTCCGAGGTCGTCTACCACCAGATCCGCGAGGACCTGGAGGAGCAGGGCGTCATCTTCCTGGACACCGACACCGCCCTGAAGGAGCACCCCGAGCTCTTCAAGGAGTACTTCGGCACCGTCATCCCGGTCGGCGACAACAAGTTCGCGTCGCTGAACACCGCGGTGTGGTCCGGCGGTTCCTTCATCTACGTGCCGAAGGGCGTGCACGTGGAGATCCCGCTCCAGGCCTACTTCCGGATCAACACCGAGAACATGGGCCAGTTCGAGCGGACGCTGATCATCGTCGACGAGGACGCCTACGTCCACTACGTCGAGGGCTGCACGGCCCCGATCTACAAGTCGGACTCCCTGCACTCCGCGGTCGTCGAGATCATCGTGAAGAAGGGCGCCCGCTGCCGCTACACGACCATCCAGAACTGGTCGAACAACGTCTACAACCTGGTCACCAAGCGCGCCGTGGCGTACGAGGGCGCGACCATGGAGTGGATCGACGGCAACATCGGCTCCAAGGTCACCATGAAGTACCCGGCCGTCTACCTGATGGGCGAGCACGCCAAGGGCGAGACCCTGTCCATCGCCTTCGCGGGCGAGGGCCAGCACCAGGACGCCGGCTCCAAGATGGTCCACATGGCGCCGAACACCTCCTCCAACATCGTCTCCAAGTCGGTGGCGCGCGGCGGCGGCCGTACGTCCTACCGCGGTCTCGTCGAGATCGGTGAGGGCGCCGCCGGATCCAAGTCGAACGTGCTGTGCGACGCGCTGCTCGTCGACACCATCTCCCGCTCCGACACGTACCCCTACGTGGACGTCCGCGAGGACGACGTGTCCATGGGCCACGAGGCGACCGTCTCCAAGGTCTCCGAGGACCAGCTCTTCTACCTGATGAGCCGCGGTCTCTCCGAGTTCGAGGCGATGGCCATGATCGTGCGCGGCTTCGTCGAGCCCATCGCGAAGGAGCTGCCGATGGAGTACGCCCTCGAACTCAACCGGCTGATCGAGCTGCAGATGGAAGGCGCGGTCGGCTGACCCGCCTCCTGAAGCCCGAAGATTTCTTGACGTAGGAAGAGAGCAGACCGACAGCCATGGCTGAGGCTCAGAACATCCCCGTGGGCTCCACCACCGCGGGCCAGATCGCGGTGGCCGCCGAGTCGACCGTCGCCACGCGCATGAGCGCGCCCCCGTCCTTCGACGTCGCGGACTTCCCGGTCCCGCACGGCCGTGAGGAGGAGTGGCGGTTCACCCCGCTGGAGCGCCTGCGCGGGCTGCACGACGGCACCGCGGTCGCCACCGGCGCCGGCGTGACGGTGGACGTGCAGGCCCCCGAGGGCGTCACCGTCGAGACCGTCGGCCGTGACGACGCCCGGATCGGCAAGGCGGGCACCCCGGTGGACCGCATCGCCGCCCAGGCGTACTCGTCGTTCGAGAAGGCCGGCGTGGTCACCGTCCCCAAGGAGACGGTCCTCACCGAGCCGATCCGCATCGCCGTGCACGGCGAGGGCGGGGTCCGCTTCGGCCACCAGGTCATCGAGCTCGGAGCCTTCGCCGAGGCCGTCGTGGTCATCGACCACACCGGTGACGCGGTGCTCGCCGCCAACGTCGACTACATCCTGGGCGACGGCGCCAAGCTGACCGTCGTCTCCGTCCAGGACTGGGACGACAAGGCCGTGCACGTGGCCCAGCACAACGCGCTGGTCGGCCGGGACGCGTCCTTCAAGTCGGTCGTCGTCACCTTCGGCGGCGATCTCGTACGGCTGCACCCGCGCGTGTCCTACGCCGGCACCGGCGGCGAGGCCGAGCTGTTCGGGCTGTACTTCACGGACCAGGGCCAGCACCAGGAGCACCGCCTCCTGGTCGACCACAACACCCCGCACTGCAAGTCCAACGTCGTCTACAAGGGCGCGCTCCAGGGCGACGCGGCGCACGCCGTGTGGATCGGTGACGTGCTCATCGAGGCCAAGGCCGAGGGCACCGACACCTACGAGATGAACCGGAACCTCGTCCTCACCGACGGCGCCCGGGTCGACTCCGTGCCGAACCTGGAGATCGAGACCGGCGAGATCGTCGGCGCCGGCCACGCCTCGGCGACCGGCCGGTTCGACGACGAGCAGCTCTTCTACCTGATGGCCCGCGGCATCCCCGCCGACGAGGCCCGGCGTCTGGTGGTCCGCGGCTTCTTCGCCGAGCTGGTCCAGCAGATCGGTGTCGACGACATCGAGGAGCGCCTTCTCGTGAAGATCGACGAGGAGCTGGAGGCCACCGTCTGATGGCCGCCTTCGTACGCGCCTGCGGGCTGAGCGAGCTGGAGGAGGACACCCCGAAGCGGGTGGAACTCGACGGCACGCCGGTCTCGGTCGTGCGGACCGAGGGAGAGGTGTTCGCCATCCACGACATCTGCTCCCACGCCAACGTCTCGCTCTCCGAGGGCGAGGTGGAGGACTGCCAGATCGAGTGCTGGCTGCACGGCTCCAGCTTCGACCTGCGCACCGGCAAACCGTCCGGCCTTCCCGCGACACGCCCCGTCCCCGTATACCCCGTAAAGATCGAAGGGGACGACGTGCTCGTCTCCCTCACCCAGGAGTCCTGAGGCACCCATGGCAACGCTTGAAATCCGAGACCTGCACGTCACCGTCGAGGCCGACAACGCCACGAAGGAGATCCTCAAGGGTGTCGACCTGACCGTGAAGCAGGGCGAGACGCACGCCATCATGGGCCCCAACGGCTCCGGCAAGTCGACGCTCGCCTACTCCCTCGCGGGTCACCCCAAGTACACGATCACCGGCGGCACCGTCACCCTCGACGGCGAGGACGTCCTGGAGATGGAGGTCGACGAGCGCGCCCGCGCCGGTCTGTTCCTCGCGATGCAGTACCCGGTCGAGGTCCCGGGTGTCTCCGTATCGAACTTCCTGCGCACCTCCGCCACCGCCATCCGCGGCGAGGCCCCCAAGCTGCGCACCTGGGTGAAGGAGGTCAAGGAGGCCATGGAGCGCCTCAACATGGACCCCTCCTTCGCCGAGCGCAACGTCAACGAGGGCTTCTCCGGCGGTGAGAAGAAGCGCCACGAGATCCTCCAGCTCGAGCTCCTCAAGCCCAAGATCGCGATCCTCGACGAGACCGACTCCGGCCTCGACGTCGACGCGCTGCGGGTCGTCTCCGAGGGCGTCAACCGCGTCCGCGAGACCGGTGAGGTCGGCACCCTGCTGATCACGCACTACACGCGCATCCTGCGCTACATCAAGCCCGACCACGTGCACGTGTTCGCCGGCGGCAAGATCGTCGAGTCCGGCGGTGCCGAGCTCGCCGACAAGCTGGAGAACGAGGGCTACGAGGCCTACACGAAGGGTGGCGCATCCGAGTGACACAGTTGCCGGGCCTCCTCGACACCGAGGCGATCCGCAAGGACTTCCCGATCCTGGACCGCCTGGTCCACGACGACCGGAAGCTCGTCTACCTGGACAACGCGGCGACCTCGCAGAAGCCGCGCCAGGTACTGGACGCCCTGAGCGAGTACTACGAGCGCTACAACGCCAACGTCCACCGCGGTGTGCATGTGCTCGCCGAGGAGGCCACGGCGCTGTACGAGGGCGCGCGCGACAAGGTCGCCGAGTTCATCAACGCGCCCTCGCGCGACGAGGTGATCTTCACCAAGAACGCCTCCGAGTCGCTCAACCTCGTGGCCAACATGCTGGGCTGGGCCGACGAGCCCTACCGCGTGGACTCCGAGACCGAGATCGTCATCACGGAGATGGAGCACCACTCCAACATCGTGCCGTGGCAGCTGCTCGCGCAGCGCACGGGCGCGAAGCTGAAGTGGTTCGGACTGACCGACGACGGCCGTCTCGACCTCTCCAACATCGACGAGGTCATCACCGAGAAGACCAAGATCGTCTCCTTCGTGCTGGTCTCCAACATCCTGGGCACGGTCAACCCGGTCGAGGCGATCATCCGCCGCGCGCAGGAGGTCGGTGCGCTGGTCTGCATCGACGCCTCGCAGGCCGCCCCGCACATGCCGGTGGACGTGCAGGCGCTCCAGGCCGACTTCGTGGCCTTCACCGGCCACAAGATGTGCGGCCCGACGGGCATCGGCGTGCTCTGGGGCCGGCAGGAACTCCTGGAGGACCTGCCCCCGTTCCTCGGCGGCGGCGAGATGATCGAGACCGTGTCGATGCACTCGTCGACGTACGCCCCGGCGCCGCACAAGTTCGAGGCGGGTACGCCCCCGGTCGCGCAGGCGGTGGGCCTGGGCGCGGCGATCGACTACCTCAACTCGATCGGCATGGACAAGATCCTCGCCCATGAGCACGCGCTGACCGAGTACGCGGTCCAGCGCCTGGCGGAGGTCCCCGACCTCAGGATCATCGGCCCGACCACGGCCGAGGACCGGGGCGCGGCGATCTCCTTCACGCTCGGTGACATCCACCCGCACGACGTGGGCCAGGTCCTCGACGAGCAGGGCATCGCGGTCCGGGTCGGCCACCACTGCGCGCGGCCGGTCTGCCTGCGGTACGGAATTCCCGCGACCACGCGAGCGTCGTTCTATCTGTACTCCACTCCGGCCGAGATCGATGCACTGGTCGAGGGCCTGGAGCACGTACGGAACTTCTTCGGCTGACGGGAACGGGCTATCGCATGAAGCTGGACTCGATGTACCAGGAAGTCATCCTGGACCACTACAAGCACCCGCACGGGCGTGGTCTCCGGGACGGCGACGCCGAGGTGCACCACGTGAACCCGACGTGCGGCGACGAGATCACCCTCCGCGTGAAGTACGACGGCACGAGGATCGAGGACGTCTCCTACGAGGGGCAGGGCTGCTCGATCAGCCAGGCCAGCGCGTCCGTCCTGAACGACCTGCTGGTCGGCAAGGACCTGGCCCAGGCGCAGCGGATCCAGGAGACCTTCCTGGAGCTGATGCAGTCCAAGGGCCGGATCGAGCCGGACGACGCGATGGAGGAGGTGCTGGAGGACGCGGTCGCGTTCGCCGGTGTCTCCAAGTACCCGGCCCGGGTCAAGTGCGCCCTCCTCAGCTGGATGGCGTGGAAGGACGCGACGGCCCAGGCGATGGACGCCGGAGCCGACGCCGAAAGGAAGACGGCATGAGCGAGACCGTTGAGATGAAGCCGGCCTCGGAGGAAGAGATCCGCGAGGCGCTGTACGACGTCGTCGACCCCGAGCTGGGCATCGACGTCGTCAACCTCGGCCTGATCTACGGCATCCACATCGACGACGCGAACATCGCGACCCTCGACATGACCCTGACCTCGGCGGCCTGTCCGCTGACGGACGTCATCGAGGACCAGGCCAAGTCCGCCACGGACGGCCTCGTCAGCGAGCTGCGCATCAACTGGGTGTGGATGCCGCCGTGGGGCCCGGACAAGATCACGGACGACGGACGCGAGCAGTTGCGGGCGCTCGGGTTCAACGTCTGAGGGACGAGCGGACGGCAAAGCGGCGGCACCTTCGGGTGCCGCCGCTTCCGTGTGCCCGGACGCGGCTCAGGCCAGGCCGCCCACGAGCTGGAACGACGAGTCCGACAGGTACTGCGAGTCGTACTCGAAGCGCTCCAGACGGATCACGAAGTTCCTGTGGCGGAGGAAGGAGCCGGGGTAGTTCACCGACTCCAGCATCTTCGCGCCCGAGTAGGCGGCGTCCCGGGGGCAGAACGTCGCGTCCTGCTCGAAGAGGGAGGAGCCGTCGTCGCGGTCGGCCCGCAGGACGAAGGAGCGGTGGCGCAGGTATCTGCCGTCCTGGGTGGCGAACGAGTAACAGGAGCCGTCCGCCAGTCCCTTGACCTGCTTGAAGGTGGCGTCCTCGCGGGACTGCGCACCGCTGACCGGGTCCAGGCCCACATAGCCGTCGTCCACGTGCCAGTAGCGGTCGGGGTAGTTGACCGAGCGGACCGAACGGTAGGTCGCGGGGGGCTGCGGTTTCGGCGAACTCGCCCTGGTCGTTCTGGACTTGGGCGGCTTCGGGCTCGCCGTGACCGTGACGGTGGGGTCGGCGCCCTGCTGCCGGGGGCTGCCGGGGGTGGGGGACA
>NZ_LJBR01000520.1 GCF_001282115.1 Streptomyces sp. NRRL B-24085
GAACAGGGGGCGCGGTGGGCGGAGGTGGTGGATGGGGCGGAAGGGGCGAAGGGGTACCGGGCCGATTCACACCGCCATCGACTGATCACGGACAGCCAACCCTCCGCCAATGGTTTGCGTCAAGGGCCGAAGGCGCGTTACACGCGTCAACTCTCCATACGTGAGGGGAAGTTGTGGTGAGGCGGTGCTGGTGGGAACAGGTCAAGGCCCCGTTTCTGTGGCGTACGCCATGGCGTCGGCCTCGGACGCACCGCACCATGGCGGGACACCCCGCACCGCACCACGGGCGGGACACCCCGCACCGCACCACGGGCGGGACACCCCGCCGCCGAGAAGGGGTTCGGCGGGCGAGTCGACGGCCCGGATCCGGGTACTCCCAGGGGCAAGCCGGACGCTGGGACGCTACAGTCGGCGACTACCACCCCGCCGCCCGGCCGGACGATCGAGGTACGCAGCGTGTCGGTTCTGGTTCTGATTCTCGCCGTGGGTGCTGCCTGCTGCCTGGGCTTCGGCTTCGTGCTGCAGCAGAACGCGGCGCGCCAGGCCCCGCTGAGCGACTTCCTCTCCCCCAGACTGCTCCTCGACCTGGTGAAGGTGCCGCGCTGGCTCGGGGGCATCGGACTGATGGTGGCCGGCATGGTGCTGGGCGCGATCGCGCTCGGTCAGGGCGAGGTGTCCCTGGTCGAACCACTCCTCGCCACGAACCTGCTGTTCGCCCTCGCCCTCTCCCGCAAGCAGAGCAAGCAGCCGCTGGGCCGCCAGGGCTGGGCGGGTCTCGCGCTGCTGGCGGGCGGAGTGAGCGCGTTCATCGTGGCGGGCGAGCCACGCGGCGGCACGGCCGTCACCGACCCCTTCCGGCACTGGCTGATCATCGGCGCCATGATCGGGCTCGCCCTGCTCCTCACGACGTACGCCAAGCGCTCCCGCCTCAGCTCCGGCCCGGTGCTGCTGGCCCTGGCGGCGGGACTGCTGTACGGCGTCCAGGACGCCCTCACCCGGGTCAGCGGCCAGCGCTTCTCCGCGGGCGGCCTCGCCGAGCTGCTGACGAGCTGGCAGCCGTACGCCGTCCTGGCGCTCGGCGTCACCGGGCTCGTCCTGGTGCAGAGCGCGTTCGAGACCGCGCCGCTGCGGATGTCGCTGCCCGCCCTGACCGCGGCCCAGCCGCTCGCCGGGATCGTGTGCGGGGTGGGCTTCCTGGGCGACCGTCTGCGCACCGACACCGTCGCGCTGACCTGGGAGGCCCTGGGCCTCGCGGCCGTCGTCGCGGGCATCGTCCTGCTCGGCATGCACCCGGCGATGCCCTGCGGAGCGACCCGCACGGAACCGACGAGGGACCTCCAGCCGAGCTGACGCCCGCGCCTGCCGGGACGGCTGCTTGGATGGGCACATGAGCGCTGCTGACGAGATTCTCGACATCGTCGACGAGGACGACAACGTCGTCGCACAGTCGCCCCGCGGGGAGGCCTACGCGAAAGGCCTGCGGCACCGCTGCGTGTTCATCCAGGCCAGGGACGCGCAGGGCTGGCTCTTCGTGCACCGTCGGACACCCGGCAAGCTGGTCTTCCCGTCCCTCTACGACATGTTCGTCGGCGGAGTGGTCGGGGCGGGTGAGTCCTACGACGACGCGGCCCTGCGCGAGGCGGAGGAGGAGCTCGGGGTGGAGGGCCTGCCCCGGCCCGAGTACCTCTTCAAGTTCCTGTACGACGACGGCGCCGGCCGGACCTGGTGGTCCGCGGTGTACGAGGTCCGCTGCGAGCTCCCGGTCAGCCCCCAGGTGGAGGAGGTCGCCTGGCACGACTTCCTCAGCGAGGACGAGGTGGAGCTGCGCCTTCGGGAGTGGGAGTGGGTGCCGGACGGGCTGGCGGCCTACGAGCGGCTCAGGGCGTACCGGTCGATGGGGTGAGCCCCTGGTCCGGGCCCTGTCCCCGATAGGCTCGTGCGCGTGATCGATTTCGCACGGAACGTCCGCGTCTGGTTCGCCCCCGAGGAGGTACGGCAGGAGGGCCGTACGCCCGACTACCGGTTCTCCCTGGCCAACGAGCGCACCTTCCTGGCCTGGCTGCGCACCGCACTCGCGCTGATCGGCGGTGGCTTCGCCGTGGACCAGTTCCTGCCCGATCTGCGCTGGGGCTGGCGGGTCGGCCTGGCGCTCGCGCTGCTCGCCGCGGGCGTGCTGTGCTCGCTGCGGGCGGTCAACCACTGGGTGCGGTGCGAGCGGGCAATGCGCAAGGGCGAGGACCTGCCGGTGTCGCGGTTCCCGGCGCTGCTGAGCCTGGTGGTCGCGGTGGTCGCCGTGGCCATGGTCGTGGTCGTGCTCGTCGGGTGGGAGGGATGAGCCAGGGCGCGGCCGCCGAGCGCGACCCGGGGCTCCAGCCCGAACGCACCCGGCTCGCCTGGCGCCGTACGACCCTCTCGGGCACCGTCTCCGCCGTACTCGCCGTGAAGACGGCCCTGCACGGCGGCCCCTCCCCCACCGCACTCGTGGCCTGCGCCCTGTGTTGCGCGCTGTGGCTCGGCTTCCTGTACCTCGCCCACCGCCGCATCCGCACCCTGACCTCGTCCGACACCCCGCCGCCCCTCGTCCCGCGAACCGCGGCGACGGCGGTGCTGTGCACGGTGGCGATGGCTGTCTGCGGAACGGCACTGGTGTTCTGAACGGCCGCACACCCCTGCCGGAGCCCGGGGTACGCCTCTACGCGAGCCGGCCTCACGCACACCGAGTCCCGCCCGCGTCCCAACGGAGCGCTGCCCGGTAGGCCTGCCCGTCCAGCCACCGGCCCTGAGCTCGGACGAAGCACCGCCCAGGGCAGCCCGCCGCGCTGCCCTGCGCCCCACGCCCCGCCGGAGTGCAGCCCAGCGCCCCTGCCCGGTCCGGCCGGCGACCACCGGCGACACGCCCCACCTGAGCCCGGGCAGCGGGCCCACCTGAGCATGGTCGCCGCGCCCGAGCCCGACCTCACGCACACCGAATAGCGCCCCACGTCCCAACGGAGCGCCGCCCGGCACGCCTGCCCTGAGCTCGGACAGGGCGCCCGCCCAGGGCAGATCGCCGCGCTGCCCTGGACAGGGCGCCCGCCCAGGGCAGATCGCCGCGCTGCCCTGCTTCCCACGCCCCGCCGGAGTGCAGCCCAGCGCCCCTGCCCAGTCCAGCAGGGAGCCACCAGCCACCCGCCCCACCTGAGCCCGGGCAGCGGGCCCACCTGAGCATGGTCGCCGCGCTGCTCTGCGCCCCGCCTGGGTGCAGCCCAGCACCCCTGCCCGGTCCGGCCGGCGACCACCAGCGACACGCCCCACCTGAGCCCGGGCAGCGGGCCCACCTGAGCATGG
>NZ_LJBR01000521.1 GCF_001282115.1 Streptomyces sp. NRRL B-24085
GACTGCGGCGCGGGGAGCGCCGGTGCCCCCGGCGGCGCTCCCGGTGCCGGTCTCGGCCCCGGTGGCGGTCTGAGCGACGACACCGCGATCCTCACCCCGCAGAAGCCCGCCCCCGGACCGGGCGCACCCGGCTACGGCGCCCCGGACAACGTCTCCGGGCACACCGTCACCAGCGGTATGCCGGTCGTGCCGTCGGGTGCCCAGAACGCCCCCTTCGGCCAGGCCACCGAGGGCCGTACGCCCCCTAAGCTGCCGGACAGCCCGGCGCAGGAGGCCCCGGCCGCCGCGTCGAAGAAGAAAAAGAAGAAGGGCCGCAGCAAGCTGGCGATGGTCGGCGGCACCGTGGTCCTCCTCGGCGTCGGCGCCTACGGCGCCGGTCTCCTGATGAACCGCTCCGACGTGCCCAAGGGCACCACCGTGCTCGGCGTGGACATCGGCGGCGGCACCCGCGACGACGCCGTCAAGAAGCTCGACGACTCCCTCGGCAGCCGCGTGAACGAGCCGCTGAAGCTGTCGGTCGGCGGCGGCACCGTCTCCCTCAAGCCGGACCAGGCCGGACTCCAGCTCGACGAGCAGGCCACGGTCGCCGCGGCCGCCAAGAGCGACTACAACCCGGTCTCCGTCATCGGCTCCCTCTTCGGCAACCACCGGGTCGTCGACCCGGTCATGCCGGTCGACGAGGAGAAGCTCCAGGCGGCCCTGGAGGACGCCTCGGGCGGTGCCGGCTCGGCGACCGACGGCACGATCAAGTTCAAGAACGGCAAGGCCGTCGCCGTGTACGGCAAGGCCGGCAAGGGCATCGACGTCGCCAGGTCGACCGCGGCGGTCGAGGAGGCGTACCGCACCCAGATGGAGACCGGCACCGCCGGCCAGGTGACGCTGCCGACGGTCACCAAGCAGCCGACGATCTCGAACGCCGAGGTCGACCGGGTGATGAAGGAGTTCGCGGAGCCCGCGATGTCCGACCGCGTCACCATCCAGACCGACGCGGCGCACAGCATCCAGTTCGGCTCGCTGTCCCTGCCGAAGATCCTCGGGTTCAAGGCGGTCAACGGCAAGCTCGTGGAGACGTACGACCTCGAAGCGCTCAAGGAGGCGTACGGCACCACCTTCGTCGGCGTGCAGATCAACGGCGCGAGCGGCAAGCGCGACGTGCTGCCCGAGGACGTGGCGTCCGCGCTCCGCAAGGCACTGCGCGGCAAGACGGCGGCGGAGCGCGTCGGGGTCATCGACACGAACCCGAGCTGACCCGTCGCGAACCCCGTACCGAGTGCCGCATGACATCTGTCATGCGGCACTCCGGACGGCCGACACTGCCCGCCACCGCACCCGCGCGGCCAGCATGGCCGTATGACAACGACAGCCCCGGTGGTCGCGTTCGACCAGGTGAGCAAGGCGTACGGCGAGGTACGCGCCGTGGACGGACTGACCCTGACCCTGCGGCCGGGGGAGACCGTCGCGCTGCTCGGCCCCAACGGCGCGGGCAAGTCGACCACCCTCGATCTGCTGCTCGGCCTCAAGACGCCCGACAGCGGCGGCGTCCGCCTCTTCGGCGGCACCCCGCGTGAGGCGATCGTCGCCGGGCGCGTGGGCGCGATGCTCCAGAGCGGCGGCCTGATGGACGAGGTCACGGTCGCCGAGCTGGTAGGGCTCGCCTGCGACCTGCACCCCAAGCCGTACCGGCCCTCCGAGGTGCTGTCCCGCGCGGGCGTCGCCCAGATCGCCGACCGCAAGGTCGGCAAGCTCTCCGGGGGCCAGGCCCAGCGGGTCCGCTTCGCCCTCGCGACCGCCGGCGACAGCGACCTGATCGTCCTCGACGAGCCGACCACCGGCATGGACGTCACCACCCGCCAGGCCTTCTGGGCCACCGTGCGCGAACAGGCCGACCAGGGCCGTACGGTCCTCTTCGCCACCCACTACCTCGAAGAGGCCGACGCCGTCGCCGACCGGGTGCTGGTCCTGCACCGGGGCCGCCTGCTCGCCGACGGCACCGCCGCCGAGATCAAGGCCAAGGCGGGCGCCCGCAGGATCGCCTTCGACATGGAGGGCGCGGTCGACGAGGCCCTGCTGCGCGCGCTGCCGTTCCTGAGCGCCATCACGGTGTCCAACAGCGGCTCCGGCCGGACCGTCCGCATCCAGTCCACCGACGCCGACGCGACCGTCCACGCCCTCTACGGCCTCGGCATCTACCCCCGCAACCTCGAAGTCGCCGGGCTCGGCCTGGAGCAGGCCTTCGTCGCCATCACCGAGGCCGAGGAGGCCAAGCAGTCATGAGGAACACCTCTGCTTCGCGGGGCCTGGTCAAGCTGGAACTCGTCCGCGCCCTGCGCAACCGCAAGTTCCTGTTCTTCTCGGTGCTGTACCCGTCGCTGCTGTTCCTGATCATCGCGGGCGGCACCGGGACCACCGACGAGGTCGACGGCACCGGTCTGACGGTCGCGACCTACATGATGGTCTCGATGGCCTCCTTCGGCGCCCTGACCGCCGTCCTGATGGGCAACAGCGAGCGCATCGCGAAGGAGCGGGAGGGCGGCTGGGTACGGCAGTTGCGGCTGACCGCCCTGCCGGGGCACGGCTACGTCCTCGCCAAGACGGCGAGCGCGGCCGTGGTGAGCCTGCCCTCGATCGTGGTGGTGTTCGTCGTCGCCGCGGTCGTGAAGGACGTACGCCTGGAGGCGTGGCAGTGGCTCGCCCTCACCGGTGCGATCTGGGCCGGGAGCCTCGTCTTCGCCGCGCTCGGCGTCGCCATCGGCTACCTCGCCACCGGCGACGCCGTCCGCCCGATCACCATGATCACCTACTTCGGACTGTCGCTGCTGGGCGGCCTGTGGATGCCCACGACAACCTTTCCGCGGTGGCTCCAGGACATCGCCGAGTGGCTGCCCACGCACGCGTACGCTGCCCTCGGGCAGGCCATCGAGCAGAGCCGCGCCCCGCACGCACAGGACATCGCCATTCTGGCCGTCTCCTTCGCCCTGTTCGCGGGCGGCGCGGCCTGGCTGTACCGGAAGGACACGTTGAAGGCGTGAGCGGCACCGGCGTCGGGATCGGGCAGCGCCCGGAGACCCGCAAGCAGATGATGGTCAAGATGCTGTGGACGGGCATCTGGCTGGTTTATCTGAGCGCACCCGTCTCGGACCTCCTGCACGGCGGCCACGGAGTCGCGGCGGTCGTCCTCGGCTGGCTCGGCCTCGCGGGCTTCGTCGCCTGGTACCTGGCCCTGCTGTTCCGGACCGGCCGCCGCAACGCCCAGGAGTTCGTGCTCGCCTCCCTGGCGGTCCTGTCGGCCGAGTCGGCCCTGCTCGTCCTCACCCTGGGCCGCGAGTGGCTGGTCCTGTTCGTGTACGTGTCGATCGCGTCCGGCGCGGCCCTGCCGCTGCGGCTCGCCCGCTGGACCGTCCCGGCCGCGTCGGCCCTGATGGCGTGCCTCGCCCTGGTCGTCACCGACGGCACGGAGTACATCGGAGCCCTGCTCATCCCGGCCCTGCTCGGCGGGTTCGCGATGACCGGCGTCCGTGAACTCATCAGGACGACCATCGAGTTGCGGGAGGCCAGGGCCCGGGTCGCCCAGCTGGCCGCCAACGAGGAGCGACTGCGCCTGGCCCGCGACCTGCACGACCTCCTCGGCCACTCCCTGTCCCTCATCACCCTGAAGAGCGAGCTGGCCGGCCGGATGCTCCCTGCCCACCCCGACAAGGCGGCCCAGCAGGTCGCCGACATCGAACAGGTCAGTCGCCAGGCCCTGGTGGACGTCCGTGCGGCCGTCTCCGGCTACCGGCGCGCCCGCCTCGCCGCGGAACTCGCGGGCGCGCAGGTCGCGTTGACGGCCGCCGGAGTGAGCGCCACCCTGCCCGCCGAGCCCGACCTCACCGGCGTCCCCGAGGAGAGCGAGTCCGCCCTCGCCTGGGCGCTGCGCGAGGCGGTCACCAACGTCGTACGGCACAGCGGGGCCCGCGGCTGCACGGTGGAGCTGCTGCACCGCCAGACCCTTGACGGGCCGCGGCTCGAACTCACCGTCGAGGACGACGGCTCGGGCGGCTCGGGCGACGGCCCCGGCAACGGCCTCACCGGTCTCAGCGAACGCCTGGAGAAGGCCGGCGGCACCCTGGAGGCCACCGGCACCCGGCGCGGCTTCCGCCTGGTCGCCCGCGTGCCGGCCGGGGCCGCGGCCGACATAGGATCCGCCTCATGACGAGCCGCACGATCAAGGTCCTGCTCGCCGAGGACCAGTCGATGGTCCGCGAGGCCCTGGCCGCCCTGCTCGGCCTGGAGGACGACATCGAGGTCGTCGCCCAGGTGGCCCGCGGCGACGAGGTCCTCTCGGCGGCCCGCGCCCACGACGTCGACGTGGCCCTCATGGACATCGAGATGCCGGGTGCCACGGGCATCGAGGCGGCGGCCCTGCTCCACGAGGAACTCCCTGCGGTCAGGCTCGTCATCCTCACGACCTTCGGCCGCCCCGGCTACCTGCGCAGCGCGATGGAGTCGGGCGCCGACGCCTTCCTGGTCAAGGACGCCCCCGCGGCCCAACTGGCCGAAGCGGTACGCAAGGTGCTGGCGGGGGAGAAGGTCATCGACCCCACCCTTGCGGCGGCGGCCCTGGCGGAGGGCGCGAACCCGCTCACCGACCGCGAGCGAGAGGTCCTGCGGGCGGCGGCGGACGGCTCCACGAACGCCGAACTGGCCGAGACCCTGCACCTGTCCCAGGGAACGGTCCGCAACTACCTCTCGACGGCGATCCAGAAACTGGCGGTCCGGAATCGGGCGGAGGCAGTCCGGATTGCAAGGGAGAAGGGCTGGCTGTGAGGGCCTTTTGCTTTTAGGGGCGCGGGGAACTGCGCGACAAGCCCCCACCGGGCCGCAGACGCCACACAACCGTCAGTTCAACATCGCTCGAGCGGAATGGGCCTGCTGCCGAATCCGAGCCGCCGCCGCCTCGTCCACCGCAGCCACCACCCCCGCGTACGCCTCCAACTCCCCGGCCCCCTCGACGAAGTCACCCCGCTGCACGAGCAACTGCGCCCGCTCGTACCGCAGCCGCGCCGGATGCGAGGGCAGCAGCAGGGCCAGCTCCACGGCCCACAGCCCCACGTCCGACCGCTCCGGCCGGGCCGCGGCCCACGCGCGGACGTTGTTGAGGATCCGCTGCACCACCTCCAGCGGGTCCGCCGGACCCAGCATCGACGGATCGAGCGAGCCCCCGGTCGCCCCGGCGACCAGCACCTCCGCGTCGCCCCCGCTCAACACCCGCCCCCCGTCGAAGGGATCGGCCAGCACCTGCTCCTCCGGCGGCCCGAACCCCACGACGAAGTGCCCCGGCAGGGCGACCCCGTGCACGGGAGCCCCCGCCCGCCGGGCCACCCCCATCCACACCACCGACAGCAGGATCGGCAGCCCGCGCCGCCGCACCAGCACCTCGTGCAGCAACGACGACTCCAGTCGCTGGTAGTCCCCGGCGGAGCCGCGGAACCCGCACCGGTCGCCCAGCAGCTC
>NZ_LJBR01000522.1 GCF_001282115.1 Streptomyces sp. NRRL B-24085
GGGGGGCGTGGGCCAGTCGACGACGGGGAGGTCGGGGAGGCCGAGGACGGGGGCGATGCAGGTGTTGGCCTCCTGGCGCCACGTGGTCGCCCAGACGAGGTCGTAGCGGTCGGTCAGGGCCAGCAGCGCGGGTCCGTGGTCGGGGTTGAGCCAGACCCGCAGGGGCCGTACCGCGGACGCGGGCAGGCCGGGGTGCTGGGCGATCCAGCCCTCGGGCTTCATACGGTGGGTGGTGTAGCCCTCGGGGCGGCGTTCGGGCTGGGCGGCGTAGGGGTTGAGGGGCCCGTCGACGTCGAGGTAGAGGAGGGCGCGGCCGGTGCCGCCGGCGCCGCTCATGATTCCCCGCGCCGGCGTCGTTCACGGCCGGCCCGCGTGCGTTCGTACTGCAAGGCCCTTCCCCCTCACCCCGGTTGCGTGCGTGAGTGAAGAGTCGCCCGCCCGCGCCTTCCGCGCCAGCCGCTTCGCGCTTCCCGTCCGTGACAGGCCTGTTGCCGGAACTGTGGGCTCCGCCACAGCCGTTCACCCTCCGTACTGCTGAACTCGGCGGACCCGTGAACGAGCGGTCAGGAGGCCGGGATGTCGTCCTTGCATCGGCGCCTGCGGGGGTGCGCCACGCTGGCGGGACTCGTGGTGCTCGCCGTGTACGCCTGGGGGTTGCTGCACCTGGCCGGCGCGGTCCTGGAGGCGGAGGACGGCGGCACGGGTTCCGCCCCGCTGCCCCCGTGCCGTGGGAGCGAACAGGCCTTCCACGTCATCGACTACTCGGTGAGCTACCTCCCCCTCTCCTTCGACTGCGAGCTGAAGGGCGGCGGCAGTTACCCGGCCGAGGCGATCCCCGGGTACGTCAATCCCGTCGCCCTGGGCTCCGCCCTCGCCGCAACCGGCTGTGCCGTAGCCGCCGCTTACGCGACGGAGCTGCGGCTGCGCGCCAGGGCACGCGAGGGCGAGAACCCCTAGGTGCGGCGGGCGGTTCAGGCCGCGGGGGCCAGTTCCGCCTTGCCGAACAACAGCGCGTAGCCGGAGGGCAGTTGGGAGAGCAGCCGATCGACGAGCTCGTCGCCCACCAGCCTCGGCAGCACGCTCAGGACCGAGCTGACGTCCCAGCGGGCCGTCGCCGGCGTAGCGCCCTCGATGCGGGCGGCCACGGCGTCCACGAACTCCGGTGCCGTCAAGGGCCTGTTGAGCGGAATCCGGGAGGCGACAAGCCTGGCGGCCTCCTCGGGCAGGGCCCGGGCGAGGTCGACACGTTCGTCGCCGGTGACATGGTCGCCGAGGGCGCAGAGGACGACGCGGACGACCTCTTCCGCCTCCGCCGTGGTCGCGTACTGTCCGGCATCCCGCACGGCGTCGACGAGGTCGCTCCACCGTGTCGTTCTGGTCGCTCGTTCCGCGCTGAGTGCGCTCATGTACGGGTCTCCTGGGGGTCGTTGCGCCCCGCGGGCGGACCGGCCGGGCCCGCGGGGGCGCGACTGCCTTGTACGTTCTTCGGCCGCCGCAGTCAGCGGCTGATCTGCTTGCGGCCGCTGTCGCCGCCCGTGATCTGGATGCGGCGCGGCTTGGCCTGTTCGGCCACGGGGATGCGCAGGGTGAGGACGCCGGAGTCGTAGGAGGCGTCGATGCGTTCCGTGTCGAGGGTGTCGCCGAGGAAGAGCTGCCGGGTGAAGGAGCCGGTGGGGCGCTCCGCGACGATCATCTCCGCGCCCTCGGGGGCGGGGACGCGGCGCTCGGCGCGGACGTTCAGGACGTTGCGTTCGACGTCCAGGTCGATCGTCTCGGGGTCGACGCCGGGGAGGTCGAAGTGGACGACGAAGTCGTCCCCCGACCGGTACGCGTCCATCGCCATCGCGGCGGGACGGGCGGTGGAACCGAAAACCTGCTGCGTGAGGCGGTCGAACTCACGGAAGGGGTCGGTACGCATGAGCATCACAGTCCATCTCCTTTCCACAGACTGTCCGGGTGCGATGCCCTACGCCTTCTTATATAGCTCGGAGCCAGGAAACTTGACAAGCCCCGACTCAGGTCCGGTTGCCGGACCGGGTCCGGAGTTAGCCTCGACCCAAGCGTCAGGAGGAGGCAGACATGGCGAAGGTTCCCAGCGCGCTGCTCGCGGCGGGCGGTCTCGTCGGCGGGTACGGCGTGGCCCGCTGGACGAGGAAGCGGCAGCTCGGCGGGGCGGTACTGGCCCTCGCCGGGGCCGCGGCGGCCCAGCAGTGGCGAGAGCGGGCCGGCGGCAAGGCGGCCGGGGCACTGTCCGCCGCGTACGTGGCCGCCTTCGCCGGGTCCCACCCGCTGGCCAGGAAGGTGGGCGCCTGGCCCGCGGTGTTCAGTGCGGCGGGCGCGGTGGCCCTGGCGTCCTGGGCGGTGGCCGACCGCAACGCCTGAGGGGTCTCACCGGTCTTCCCCGGCCCGGTGGGTCAGTACGTTCACGACCCGGCCGTTCGGGTCCCGCACGAAGAAGCGGCGTACGCCCCACTCCTCGTCCCGCAGCTCCCGTACGACCTCCGCGCCCGACGCCACGACCTGCGCGTACACGGCGTCGACGTCCTCGACCTCGACGCTCAGGTCGGGGACGACGGGCGCGGTGCGCTCCTCGGTGAGGAAGCTGATCTGGGCGGTCGGGTTCGCGGGCGAGGCCATCGTCACCACCCACCCCATGTCCATGACCTCCTCGAAGCCGAGCAGGCCGTAGAAGTCCCGGTTGGCGGTCAGGGCCGCCGCGGACTCGACGTGGACGTCAGGCATGATCCTGCGAATGCTCACGGCACGGCTCCTTCTTCATGTCGTAGAGAACGCTGCGGGCCGGTGGGGGCTGGTCGCGCCCCTGGGGTGGGTGCAGTCACCCGGACCACGTACGAACCCTGGCCTACGAAGGGTCGTCGAGCAGCTGCGGGTCCGTCGTGGCCGGTCGCGCAGTTCCCCGCGCCCCTGGGGGG
>NZ_LJBR01000523.1 GCF_001282115.1 Streptomyces sp. NRRL B-24085
GCCGGTGCCCGGGTCCGGGCCTCCGCCGGATCCGGCGCCCGCGGCGTGCTGGTGATCTGTCATGTGTCCATGGTGACGGGCGAGAGGGCGCCACGGGAGTCGGAACGACCCTGGCCGGACCCTGATATCGGCCCTGAGAGGAAGGAGGGAAGCGTTCGGAGGGCACGCCGTTCGAAGATCAGGGGAGTCTCGGGGGCCAACCCTGATGCCCCGGCACCCCGGCCGTGTGACCATCGATGGCATGCCGGAAGCCGCAGCAGCGCCCCTCGTCGAACCGCGGCCGCCGCGCAAGCTCTACCGCAGCAGTGACGGACGCTGGCTGGGTGGTGTGGCGCGGGGGCTCGCCGGGCATCTCGGGCTGCCCGTCATCTGGGTGCGGCTCGTCTTCGTGGGCCTGTTCATGGCGGACGGGCTCGGTGCGCTGCTGTACGCCGCGTTCTGGTTCTTCGTGCCGCTCGGCGTCGGCGGGGTCGGCGGACAGAAGCCGCCGTCCCTGGTCACCACCGAGACCTCGCCCGACGGCCGCCGCAGACTGGTCGCCCGCCGCCCCGACCGGGGCCAGATCGTGGCCCTGCTGCTCATGGTCGTCGTGGCCATGGTCTTCGTCGGCAATGTCAACGTGGGCAACGGCGCCAAGGCCTACCTCTGGCCCGCCGTCCTGGTCGGCGCGGGCGTCGCCCTGGTCTGGCGCCAGGCGGACAACGCCCGCCGGGCCCGCTGGATGGAGGTCGGCCGCCGCCGGCGCACCCTGACGCTGCTGCGTGCCGCGGGCGGTGTCCTCCTCGTCACCGCCGGTGTCTCCGGGGTCTTCGTGCTCCAGGGCTCCGCCGCCCACCTCGGCTCCGTCCTCCAGGCCGCCCTCGCGGTCCTCGTCGGGATAACGCTCCTCGCCGGGCCGTATCTCGTCCGCATGACCCAGGATCTCTCCGAGGAGCGGCTGATGCGCATCCGTGCCCAGGAGCGCGCGGAGGTCGCGGCCCACGTCCACGACTCGGTGCTGCACACCCTGACCCTGATCCAGCGCAACGCGGAGAACCCGGGCGAGGTCCGCCGCCTCGCCCGTGCCCAGGAGCGCGACCTGCGCACCTGGCTGTACAAACCCGAGGGCACCGGCAAGGACGAGGCCGACGAACCGACCGACCTCGCCGACGCCGTGCGGCGCAACGCGGCCGAGGTCGAGGACAAGCACGGCGTCCCCATAGAGGTGGTCGTCGTCGGCGACTGCCCCCTCGACGAGAGAACCGCCGCACAGATGCAGGCCGCGCGTGAGGCGATGGTCAACGCCGCCAAGTACGGTGGCGAGGGCGGCGCCGTACAGGTCTACGCCGAAGTCGAGGGCAGGACGGTCTTCGTGTCCGTCCGGGACCGCGGCCCCGGCTTCGACCTCGACTCGATACCCGCCGACCGGATGGGTGTCAGAGAATCGATCATCGGCCGCATGGAGCGCCATGGCGGCACGGCCCGGCTGCGCGCGGTGCCGGACGGCGGCACGGAGGTCGAGCTGGAGATGGAGAGGGCGGAGAAGACGTCATGAGTGACCCCACCGAGGCGAACACGGACCCCGTGGAGCCGGCACCGGCCGGCGGCGCGGGCGAGCGGCACGTGCGCGTGGTCCTCGTCGACGACCACCGCATGTTCCGTACGGGCGTCCAGGCCGAGATCGGCCGCACCGAGGAGACCGGCGTCGAGGTCGTCGGGGAGGCCGCGGACGTCGAGCAGGCCGTCACCGTCATCACCGCGACCCGCCCCGAGGTCGTCCTCCTCGACGTCCATCTCCCGGGCGGCGGCGGGGTCGAAGTGCTGCGCCGGTGCGCCCCGTTGATGGCCGACGCCGACCAGCCCGTCCGCTTCCTCGCGCTGTCCGTCTCGGACGCGGCCGAGGACGTGATCGGGGTGATCAGGGGCGGTGCGCGCGGCTACGTGACGAAGACGATCACCGGCACCGACCTCGTCGACTCCGTCTTCCGCGTCCAGGAGGGCGACGCCGTCTTCTCCCCGCGCCTGGCCGGCTTCGTGCTGGACGCCTTCGCCTCCACCGACGCCCCGCCGGTCGACGAGGACCTTGACCGCCTCACCCAGCGCGAGCGGGAGGTGCTCAGGCTCATCGCGCGCGGCTACGCCTACAAGGAGATCGCCAAGCAGCTGTTCATCTCGGTGAAGACGGTCGAGTCCCATGTCTCGGCGGTGCTGCGGAAGTTGCAGTTGTCCAACCGTCATGAGCTGACCCGGTGGGCGACGGCACGGCGGCTGGTCTGAGGCGGGACCGCTCACGCTCACACCACGCGCGTGGCGCCCGCGAACGGCATCTCGTCGATCGGCGCCACCCGCACCGGGGCCGAGGGGTTCGGGGCGTGGATCATCTGCCCGTTGCCGACGTAGAGGCCGACGTGGCTGATGCCCGAGTAGAAGAACACCAGGTCGCCGGGGAGGAGTTCGGAGCGGGAGACACGCCGGCCGGCGTCGATCTGGGCGTAGGTCGTGCGGGGCAGGGAGATGCCCGCGGAGCGGTAGGCGGCCTGGATCAGGCCCGAGCAGTCGAAGGCGTCCGGTCCTGTGGCGCCCCAGACATAGGGGCTGCCGAGCTTGGTGTAGGCGTAGGAGACAGCCGCCGCCGCACGGGAGTTGGGCGCTTGCGCGGTGGCCGTGCCGGGGGTCGTCAGCTCCCCGCGTGCGCCCGTGGTGGCCCGTGAGGCGCGTTCCCCGTCCTCGCCCAGAACAGCCGCGCGTTCGTCCGCCGACAGCCGGGACATCAGCCGGCGGGCCGCGCCCAGTTTGCCGGTGATCGTCTTCTTGTGGCGCTTCAGCTCGGCCTGGCGCGACTTCAGTGACGTCAGCTCGACGTGCGCGGCCCCGCGGAGCTGCTCGATCTCCCGCAACTGCCGGCGCACGTTCGCCACGGAGGCGGCCTGGCGGGTGCCGGCGCGTTCGACGAACTCGGCGCTGTCCAGGTACCGGTCGGGGTCGTCGGTCAGCGCGAGCTGCATCGCGGGGTCGAGGCCGCCGCCGCGGTACTGCGCCGCGGCGATCGAACCCAGCGCGTCCCGGGCCTCGTTGAGCTGTTCCGTCCTGCGGGCGGCCTCGTCCCGCAGACCGTCCAGGCGGGTCTCGGCCGCCTCCGCCCTCTCCTTCGCGCCGTTGTACTTCTCGGTGGCCGCCTCGGCCTCCTGGTACAGCCGGTCCACCTTCGCCCTGACCTGCTCGGGTGTCAGCTGCGGTTCGGCGTGTCCGATCCCGTCGAAGCCCGTCGCGGTCGCGGCCCCCGCGAGGGCGATCGTCGCCGCCGTACGGACCGTATGGCCGCCGGCCGAGCGTCTGCGGGGCTTGCGGTGCGCTGCCACGTGGACTGCACGTCCTTTCGTACGATCGCCCGCCCCGGGGCTCACAGCCGTACGACGCCGGGGAGCGGCCGTACGACCGCCCGGGGCGGTGTGCGCGTCCGGCGACGGCCCGCACAGGGGGAGCGAGCCGCCGCCGGACCTTCTCGGCGGTGGTGTCCGACTGCCGCCCCTGGCCCGGGCGGCGGTGGGGAGCCGGTCACCTGGTGGAGGACGCTAAACCTGACCGTGTCCGGGAGGTGACGCGTTGTGCGGAACTGCCGCCAGGGGACCGCGGGGTGACCGAAGGTGACCGTGCTGCCGGGGTGACGCCGTCGACTTCGCGTGGTGCGCTGACCGAAGTCGGGATTCACGGACGCGGGACGGGTGCGGGGTGCTATGGGCCGCATATATGCAAGCCCTGCCGCGGGGGCCGGTGCGGACACCCCTGCCGCCTCTGCATAAGCTCCGGCCTCATGGACGTACTCATCCATCTGTTCGTCGGCCTGCACATCATCGGCATCGCCTCGCTGCTCGGCGGCTTCCTCACCCAGATGAAGGCGATGGGCCGGGGCACCGCCCGGTTCGTCCCCGCGATGCTGCACGGTGCCGCGACGATGCTGGTCACCGGGGTGATCCTGGTCGGCCTCAACCAGGCCGACGACCAGCACGTCAACAACATCAAGATCGGCGTCAAGCTGGCTCTGCTGATCGTGATCCTCGGCCTCGTCTATGTGAAGCGGGACGACGAGAAGGTGGACAAGAGCCTGTTCGGCCTGGTCGGCGCGCTGACCACGGCCAACGTCTTCATCGCGGTCCTCTGGACCTGACGGCCGCCCGGGCGGAGCCGACCGCCCCCGCCGCGACGGCCGACCAGGCCGCCACGGAGATCCACAGCAGCACCTCACCCGGCGTTCCGAGCCACGGGACGTCCGCGGTGGCGGAGACCGACAGCGTCGCGACCGCCGTCATCCCCAACGGGAACACGGTGGCCCAGCGGCGCACGTCGTAGCGCGGGCGGGGCCGTACGCACTCGGCGGCCAGCAGGACGGCGTACCAGGCCAGTCCGAGCACCAGCAGGGCGAGGGTCACCGCGCGCAGGACTCCGCGGTCGTCGTCGTTCCACAGGTACAGGCGCGCGCTGTCGGCGGCGAGCAGTTCCGAGCCGGCGAGCGCCGAGACGGCGAGGGCGCCGCCCGCGATCCACTGGTCGCCCGGTCCCTCCAGGACCTGGCGCAGATCGAAGCGCAACAGCGCGATGCCGTAGAGGACCAGGCCGAGCCAGAAGAGGACCAGCGCGGTGTGCGCGAGCCAGGCCGCGGACTCGGCCGCCGCGAGGGTGGCACCGAGGACCGCGAGGCCCTGGGTGGCCACGCAGCACAGGAACACCCCGCCGGGCATCCGCGGCCTCCAGTGCCTCATGACCAGCGTGATCAGCGGCGGCCACAGCAGGGCGGACAGGGCCAGCAGCGCCTCGGCGAGGGCCTGCCGGCCCAGCAGGGAGAAGCGGGTGCCGAGCACCGTGGTCGCCGCCACGGCCGTCAGCGCGCCCGGTGTCCCGGCGTCCGCGACCCATCGCGCGCGCTGCCGCAGCAGTCGTACGGCGAAGTCGGCGGCCAGCCCGAGCCAGGCCGCGCAACCGAGCACCAGGGCGATGCGGGACAGCGTCTCGTGGCCCGTGAGACGGAGCCCGACCGACAGGATGCCGGTCGCCAGCACCGCGGCCCCGACCGCGGGCGGGCGCTGCGCCCACCAGATGGGCTGGGCGGAGTGCTGGGAGGTACCGGGCATGGGGCGATGCTAGGAAGCTCCCCGCGCCGTGGTGGCGGGGCGCGCACGCGCGCGTGTGAAATGCACGCGAGTGCGGGCCCCGCGGGACGGCTCGGGGCGGGACGGAACTCCGAGCGCCGGGCTCAGGCCGGGCGGACCACGCTGTGGATCGCCGACTCGCCGTCGTAGTAGATCGACTCCTCGCGGACGTACGCGCCCGGCTTGGGGGCGTGGATCATCATGCCGTTGCCGATGTAGAGGCCGACGTGGCTGATGTCGTCGTAGAAGAAGACCAGGTCACCGGGCTGGGCGTCGGCCAGGGAGACGGTGGTGCCGGCGTTGACCTGGTCGTAGGTGACGCGGGGGAGGTCGACGCCGGCGGCCTTCCAGGCGGCCTGGGTGAGCCCCGAGCAGTCGTAGGAGCCGGGGCCGGTGGCGCCCCAGACGTACGGCTTGCCGATCTGCGCGCGGGCGAAGGCGAGGGCCTTGGCGGCCTTGGTGGCGTACGAGGAGTCGGGCGCCGTCGAGGTCGTGTCCTGCGGGGCGGCGGTCTCCTGCGCGGTCTCCTGTGCGGCCTTCTGCGCCGCCGCCTGCTGCCGCGCGAGCTCCGCCGCCTTGCGGGCCGCCTCCTGCTGCCTCTGCTGCTCGATCGCCGCGAGACGCGCCTTCTCCTGGGCCGTCAGCTCGGACAGCAGCTCGCGCGCGTCGGCGAGCTTCTTCTGGACGGTCGCCTTGGCGGTCCTCAGGTCGCTCTGCGTCTCGGTGAGCGTCTGGAGGCTCCGGGAGGCCTCCTGGCGCTTCTTCATCGTCGCGGACTGCTCGGTGACGTAGTCGTCGACAGCGCCCTTCTGGCGGCTGGTCAGGCGGCCCATGAGCTGGGTCTGGTCGAAGTAGTCCTGCGGGGTGTCCGCGAGCAGGAAGGTCGCCGTGTCGGGCGCGGCGGCGCCGGTGCGGTACTGGGCCGCGGCGAACGCGCCGAGCTCCTCCCGCGCCTCGTTGAGCTTCTGGGTGCGCTGGGCGACGTCGTCGAGGAGCGTGTCGACCTGCTTGCGCTGCTTGGCCGTCTTCTCCTTGGCCGCGTTGTAGTTGTCGGTCGCCGACTCGGCCTGGCGGTAGAGGTCGTCGACCTTCTTCTCGACCTCTTCAAGACTCGGCTTGTCATCGGCCGGCGCGGCGTTCGCCGACTGGGACAGCAGGGCCACGGAGGTGAGGGCGGCCGTCGCGAGGGCCGGGGTCCGTATGCCTGCCACGCGCGTACCGACGGGACGCGACTTGCGGTGCGACGCCAAGGGAGGCGACTCCTTCCCGTGCTCCGCCTACCGGGTTAGCTGTCGGGTTCGGGCGCGGTGCTTCGGAAGGTTTGCCCTACGGCTCTCCCCTGCGCGGGAGGCGGCCGATTCACCCCAGGTTCGGTGGGTCCCCGGCTCCGGGCGCGCGGCGGCGCTGCGGACTCGGCGGAGGCCGTGCGGCCCGGCGACGTTCGCCGGAGGGGGTCGTACGGCCTGCGGGAACGGTAGCCAACTGGTGTGGCACGTGTGAAGGTTGATGTTCGATATGCCCGATACATTTTCGTGACCTTCGTCCCAGGCATCGTGCCGCGTGGCCGATGCGTAGGGGTTTGTCATTGCCTGGTGCATTTGTTCGGAGTGGTGACGCCTGCCCGTTTCCGGGTCGGCGTCCGGCCGGCCGGGGTGGGACGGTGATTCGGGCGATGTTCTCGGGGCGGCGGCGGTCTGTCAGTGGGGCACCCTAGACTCGGAGAGCGATGAGCAGCCTCTTTGACGACAGCTTCCTGGCGGACCTCCAGGCCCCTCGCGGGCACGCGGAGGAACCCCCGCCGCCGCCCGAGGACGAGCACGTGCCGGAGCAGGTCCCGGACGACCTGTTCGGTGGGAAGTTCGACGTGCCCCCGGACCGGGACGCCTATTACCGCGACGGCGCCCCGCGCCCCGTGGTGGACCCGGCCGCCCTCCTGGAGGGGCTGAACGAGAACCAGCGCGCGGCCGTCGTGCACTCCGGCAGCCCCCTGCTCATCGTGGCCGGCGCCGGCTCCGGCAAGACCCGGGTGCTCACCCACCGCATCGCCCACCTCCTCGGCGAGCGTCATGTCCACCCCGGCCAGATCCTCGCGATCACCTTCACCAACAAGGCCGCGGGCGAGATGAAGGAGCGCGTCGAGCAGCTCGTCGGCCCGCGCGCGAACGCGATGTGGGTCATGACCTTCCACAGCGCCTGCGTGCGGATCCTGCGCAGGGAGTCGAAGAAGCTCGGGTTCACGTCGTCGTTCTCGATCTACGACGCGGCCGACTCCAAGCGGCTCATGGCCCTGGTCTGCCGCGACCTGGACCTCGACCCCAAGCGGTACCCGCCGAAGTCCTTCAGCGCCAAGATCAGCAACCTGAAGAACGAGCTGATCGACGAGGAGGACTTCGCCGCCCAGGCCACCGACGGCTTCGAGAAGACCCTCGCGCAGGCCTACGCCATGTACCAGTCGCGGCTCCGCGAGGCCAACGCCCTGGACTTCGACGACCTGATCATGACGACGGTCAACCTGCTCCGGGCGTTCCCCGACGTCGCCGAGCACTACCGCCGCCGCTTCCGGCACGTCCTCGTCGACGAGTACCAGGACACCAACCACGCGCAGTACGCCCTGGTCAGGGAGCTGGTCGGGACCTCCGAGCACCCGGTGGACGTACCGCCGAGCGAGCAGGACCTGCCGCCCGCCGAGCTGTGCGTCGTCGGTGACGCCGACCAGTCGATCTACGCCTTCCGCGGCGCGACCATCCGCAACATTCTCCAGTTCGAGGAGGACTACCCGGACGCGACGACGATCCTCCTGGAGCAGAACTACCGCTCCACCCAGACGATCCTCACCGCCGCCAACGCCGTCATCGAGCGCAACGAGTCCCGCCGCCCCAAGAACCTGTGGACCAACGCGGGCGCGGGCGCGCGCATCACCGGCTATGTCGCCGACACCGAGCACGACGAGGCGCAGTTCGTCGCCGACGAGATAGACCGCCTCACCGACGCGGGCGACGCGAAGGCCGGCGACGTCGCCGTCTTCTACCGCACCAACGCGCAGTCCCGTGTCTTCGAAGAGGTCTTCATCCGCGTCGGCCTGCCCTACAAGGTCGTCGGCGGCGTCCGCTTCTACGAGCGCAAGGAGGTCCGGGACGTCCTGGCCTACCTGCGTGTCCTCGCCAACCCCGAGGACTCCGTACCCCTGCGGCGCATCCTGAACGTCCCCAAGCGGGGCATCGGCGACCGCGCCGAGGCGATGATCGACGCCCTGTCCCAGCGCGAGAAGATCAGCTTCCCGCAGGCGCTCAAGCGTGTCGACGAGGCGTACGGCATGGCCGCGCGCTCCACCAACGCCGTCAAGCGGTTCAACGTGCTGATGGAGGAGCTGCGTACGATCGTCGAGTCCGGCGCGGGCCCGGCGACCGTCCTGGAGGCAGTGCTCGAACGCACCGGCTACCTCGCCGAGTTGCAGGCCTCCACCGACCCCCAGGACGAGACCCGCATCGAGAACCTCCAGGAACTCGCCGCCGTGGCCCTGGAGTTCGAGCAGGAGTCCGGGGAGGGCGAGGAGACCGGTTCGCTCTCCGACTTCCTGGAGCGGGTCGCGCTCGTCGCCGACTCCGACCAGATCCCCGACGAGGACGAGGACGGCTCCGGTGTCATCACCCTGATGACCCTGCACACCGCCAAGGGCCTGGAGTTCCCGGTCGTCTTCCTCACCGGCATGGAGGACGGCGTCTTCCCGCACATGCGCGCCCTCGGCCAGACCAAGGAACTGGAGGAGGAGCGGCGCCTGGCGTACGTCGGCATCACGCGCGCGCGTGAGCGGCTGTACCTGACCCGGTCCGCGCTGCGCAGCGCGTGGGGGCAGCCGTCGTACAACCCGCCCTCCCGCTTCCTGGAGGAGATCCCGGCGCAGCACGTCGACTGGAAGCGCACGGGGGCGTCCGCCGCTCCCGCGGGGCCGGTCTCGGCGGTCGCCGCCTCGCTGTCGTCGTCCCGTTCGCGGTCCTCGGCCTCGGGCGCGTCCGGTTTCGCGACGCGCAGGACCGCGGAGAAGCCGGTGGTGTCCCTGGCCGTCGGCGACCGTGTCACCCACGACCAGTTCGGTCTGGGCACGGTGGTCGGGGTGAAGGGCACGGGGGCGAACGCCGAGGCGACGATCGACTTCGGGGAGGCGAAGCCGAAGCGGCTGCTGCTGCGGTACGCGCCGGTGGAGAAGCTGTAGCTCCGGGCGGGCGGGGGCCGGGCCCGAGGGGTTACGTCGGGTCCAGCCCGTGGCTGCGCAGCCACGGCAGGGGGTCTATCGCCGAACCGCCCGCCGGGTGCACCTCGAAGTGCAGGTGAGGGCCGGTCGAGTTGCCGGAGTTGCCGGAGTAGGCGATCGGGTCGCCGGCCTTCACCGTCGTACCGGAGGCGACGCGGTAGGTGGAGAGGTGGCAGTACCACGTCTCCGTGCCGTCCTTCGCGGTCACGACCATCATGTTGCCGTAGGCGCTGTTCCACTGCGTCCGCACGGTGCCGTCGGTCACGGCCATCACCGTGGTGCCGTACGACACCGGGAAGTCGATGCCGGTGTGGACGGACATCCAGTTGACGCCGGACTGGCCGTAGTAGGCGCTGAGTCCGCGCTGCGCGACCGGAAGCGCGAACTTCGGGCGCAGCCGCTCCTTGCGGGCCGCCTCCTCCGCCGCCTTCTTCTTCTCGGCCACCTGCTGGGCCTTGAGGTCGATGCGTTCCTGCGTACGGCTGGCGCGGTCGGCGAAGTCGTCGGCACCGGCCCTGAGACTCTCGAGCTGGGTGTCCAGCTTGTTGTTCGCGACGGACGGCTTGACGGCGCTGGTGTCCGCGAGCGTCGTCGAGGTCTCCTTGTCGTCGCCGGTGAGGGTGCCGACCGAGGCGGCGGCGATCCCGGCGACACCCATGACGCACGCCGAGGGAACGGCGATCGTCAGCAGCGCGGAGCGCTTGGCGGGCATCCGGCGGCGGGAGCGGTTGGCGTTGCGGGCGGCGACACGGGAGCCGGGGGCGGGTGCCGCGGCCCGGGGCGCCTCCTCCTGGTCGTCCAGGAGCGGGGCGTCGGCGTCGTGGACGGCGGGCAACTCGCCGGTGGCCGTGGCGGCGGTGTCCGCGCCGTCGTGCGACTCGCCGTCGTGCGAGGCGTGTTCGGCGTAGGTCTCGCCGTAAGGATTCGCCTCGCCGTACGCGTGGCTCTCCTCGTAGCCATGGGGCTCGTCGTGGCCGGCCTGCTCGAACGCGGCCGTCTGCTGCGGGCCGGCCGCCGTGCCGTCGGAGTTCCACTGCGTGGCGTCGTACGCCCCGGTGTCGAAGGTCTGCGTGCCCCATTCCCACTGCTGGGTCTGGTCGGCCGGGACCGCGGACTGATCCGGCTGGTGCCAGGAACTCGCGTCCCACTGCCCGGAGTGGTCGACGCTGCCACCCTGCGGCGGGATCGCGGCGAGCTGCTGGTGGTCGGCGCCCCACTGCGTGGTGTCGTACGCGCCGGTGTCGTAGGCGGCGTGGTGCTGGGCCGCGTACATGTCGTAGTTCAGGGTCTGGTGACCGCCCGTGGTCCACGTCGAGGCGTCGTACGAACCGGTCGCGTCGCCCGGCATGTCGCCGAAGAGCGGGTCGGTCTCGAAGGTGCCGGTGGTGTGCGCACCGGCGTCCGGGGTACCCGCGGTGCAGAAACCAGTGGCGTCGTAGCCGCCGTACGTGGTGAAGTCGCCGTACTGGGCCTCCTGCGTGCCGTACGACGCATAGTGCGACGAGTCGGCGTCGGAGGCCGGAGCCGGGGTGGTCATGGTCCCCGACGGGTGACGGTCGTTCACCAACTTCTCTTTCGCCTCGACAACAGGGGCTGCCAGAGCAGTGCGGCGACTGTACCCGGCGGTACGCGGGCGCGACAATCTTCAACTGGTTTCGGGCGCGCAGGAAACGGGCATTCGGCCGTGTTTCGGGGGACTGCGGACGGGACCTTGGCTCTGTGTTCGAAGCTTGTTCGATGGCGGTCGGGTCCGGTCCGGGCTCCGGAGGCGCGCGGAGAGCTGTCGGCGGTCTGTGCCGACGAGCTGTCCGCGGCCCTCGTCCGGTGACCGGTACGACCGTTACGCCACGGTCAGTCCGCCCGCGCGTCCGGCCGTCTCCTCGCCGGCCCGCGCGGTGTCGAGCACCTGCCGTATGCCGGTCGCCACGGCGGGGTGCACGGGCAGGGCGAGATGTCCGATCCCGGTCACCTGGACGTTCTCCGCCATCAGGTCCTCGTGCTCGATGCAGGCGCTCTCCAGCGGGTCCATCAGGTGGTCGAGGTCGCTCCAGAAGCTGACGAAGTGCGTCCGGCAGCCCGGAGCCGGCTGAGTGAGCTCCTTGAGCAACTCCGAGCCGGGGCGCATCTGGCGCACGATCGGGTGTGCGTTCGCCAGCGGCACCACCCGGGTGCCGGAGTGCGGGGTGCCGAGCGTCACCAGGGTGCGGACCCGGGCGTCGCCGCCGAGACGCTGCACGTAGTACCGCGCGATCAGGCCGCCGAGGCTGTGCCCGACGACGTCGACCCGCTCACTGCCCGTGCGCTCGCAGATTCCCTCTATGTGCCGGCCGAGCAACTCCGCCGCGGCCCGGATGTCGCAGGTCAGCGGGGAGTAGTTGAGCGACTCGATCTGCTGCCTGCCGTGCTGGGCGAGGCTGCGGCGCAGGAGCACGAACACCGAGCGGTTGTCGATGAACCCGTGCAGCAGCACGACCGGGGGCTTGGCCTCCGTCGGCAACTGGGCGGCGCCGTCCTCGGACGCGGGGAGCGGAGATACGGGGGAGCGGCGCTCCTGGGCGATGCCGGACGGGTACAGGAGGAGGTGTCCCGCGAGGATCGCGAGCTCGAGCGCGGTCGCCTTCAGCAGGGCCAGGGAGAGTCCCGCCAGCCTGCCGGGAAGCAGGCGTTCGCAGAGCGGGAGAAGGGGCAGCGCCGCCTTGGTGACCTTCATGGCCGACCTCCTGTCGGCACACGGGAGGACGGCTCCGTCCCCCGTGTGCGCTCATGGGGAGTCACGGCGAAGGTCGTCTCCGACGCCGACGTGGCGCGAGGGGGGCGCGGGGGATGAGTACGGCGGTCGGCGCGCGGTTCCCGAGGTGCCGGACGACCCGGACGGGCCGGTGGAACCGGTGGTGCGGGCGACGCCGACGGTGCCGGTGCGTTCTCCGGTCGTATCGGTGGTGCCGATGGTGCTCGCGGTGCTGGTGGTGCGCCGGTGACGTGACGAGCCGCCCTGTCGGTGTGGCGACGAGGCTGCCCGCTGTCGTGCCTTACCTGTCCTGCGTGCCCTTCGTGCCGTCGCCGGCGCGCCGCGCCCCCGCGGCGCGTGGACTGCTGCGCGGCGGTGCGGCGACCTCGTTGCGGCTCCCGAACGTGTCCCACCATGTGATTTCCCCCTTGAGGTCGCCTGGAAACTGCATCGTGCGAGATGGTGGCGATAACGTTCGTTCACCTTCCCGGTCTGTGCGGTACTAGTCGGTAGGAATGCACGCAGTCGCTTCATGGAGGCAGTGATGGGTGTGACAGCCGGTCCGATCCGCGTGGTGGTGGCCAAGCCGGGGCTGGACGGTCATGATCGCGGAGCCAAGGTGATCGCGAGGGCGCTGCGCGACGCCGGCATGGAGGTCATCTACACCGGCCTCCACCAGACGCCCGAGCAGATCGTCGACACGGCGATCCAGGAGGACGCCGACGCGATCGGTCTCTCCATCCTCTCCGGCGCCCACAACACGCTGTTCGCCGCGGTGATCGACCTGCTCAGGGAGCGGGACGCCGAGGACATCCTGGTGTTCGGCGGCGGGATCATCCCGGAGGCGGACATCCCGCCGCTGAAGGAGAAGGGCGTCGCGGAGATCTTCACGCCGGGGGCGACGACCCAGTCGATCGTCGACTGGGTCCGGGAGAACGTACGGCAGCCGGCGGGGGCGTAGGCCTTCGGGATCTCGGCCAGGTTTCGGGGCGTCAGTAGAGGACCGTGGGGCGGGGCCGATCGCGCAGTTCCCTGTATCCGGTGGACGGGCCCCGGCCGGGGCGGTGGGCCCGCACCGACCGCCGACGGCACGGCACGGCACGGCACGCGGATACCCGCCCCTTCGTTCCTCAGGCGCCGCCCTCCAGTTCCGCCGCCATCGCCGCCCGCAAACGCAAGGTCGTCACCAGGCGCTGGAACGCCTCCGCCCAGTAACCCCCGGCCCCCGGACTCGCGTCCTCGCCCTCGTCCGGCACCGCCGTCAGCCCCTCCAGCCGCCCCGCCTCGGCCGGATCGAGACACCTCTCCGCCAGCCCCATTACCCCGCTGAAGCTCCACGGATAGCTCCCGGCGTCCCGGGCGATGTTGAGCGCGTCGACCACCGCCCGCCCGAGCGGCGCGGACCACGGCACCCTGCACACGCCCAGGAGCTGGAACGCCTCCGACAACCCGTGCGTCGCGATGAACCCGGCGACCCACTCGGCCCGCTCGGCGGAGTCCAGGGTGCCCAGCAGCTTGGCCCGCTCCGCCAGCGACACCGCTCCCGGACCGCCGGCCTCCGGAGCCGCGGGCGTCCCGAGCAGCGCCCGCGCCCACCCGGCGTCCCGCTGCCGTACGGCGGCCCGGCACCAGGCCGCGTGCAGTTCGTCACGCCAGTCGTCCGCCACCGGCAGCGCCACCATCTCCTCGGGCGTCCGCCCGCCGAGCCGCCCCGACCAGCCGCTCAACGGCGCGGCCTCCACCAACTGTCCGAACCACCACGACCGTTCGCCCCGCCCCGGGGGCGCCTTCGCCACGACGCCGTCGCGCTCCATGCCCGAGTCGCACTCGTGCGGCGCCTCGACGACGATCGTCGGCCTGTCCCGGGTGTGGTCGACCGCCACGCACGCCCCGGCCCTGACCGCCATCCGCGCCGCCAGCGCCGACCCCGGCAGCGCGGACAGCAACTCCGCGGCCGTGGCCCGTACGTTGCGGCTGCGGTCGGCCAGCGCCTGCTCCAGGAACGGCTCGTCGTCCGGGCCCAGCCCCGTCCGCAGCGAGTCGAGGAACATCAGCCGGTCCTCGGCCCGCTCGGTCGCCCAGGTCGTCGCGAGCAGCTCGCGCGCGGCGGCGGGCTCCCGCGCACGGATCGCCGCGAGGAGCGCCACCCGCTCGGCGAACAGGCCCTCCTCCCAGAGCAGTTGGATCCCGGCGGTGTCCTGCGGCGGTGGCAGTGCCGCTCCGCCGCCGGGTGTCGCCCGCAGCGCGAACCGCCAGTCCGGGTTCAGCCGGGCGAGCCAGGTGGCCCGCGCTCCCGCGAACGCCAGCGCCGCCGGCCGCAGGTCCGTACGCCCCCGGGCCGCGTCCAGCAACGCGGGCAGGAGCTGCGGGGGCGCGGCGTAACCGCGGACGTTCGCCGCCGCGAGCCACTGGGGGAGCAGCTCCATCAGATCCGGTGCCGTGCCCCTGCGTCCGCCTCCGCCCGTGCCCGGCCGGTCGGCGAGCAGCATCGCGAGCCGACGGGCCGCCGCCGCGGGCAACGCGGGGCGCGGGTCCTCCGGTGCCGGCTCCGGCCGCTGTGCCGCGCGCGCGGGCCTGAGCCCGGCCCGCCGTCGTACGGTCTCCACGGCCGCCGCGTCCAGCAACGCCACCGGCGCCTCGGGCCCGGCCGCGACACCGGGCGGCGTGCGGCGCGCGGTGCCGAGCAGCGCCGAGGTGACGAGCTCCTCCCAGGCGTCCGGGGCGGAGGTCCTGTCCATGCGGTTCCTTTCCGTCCGGTCGAGTGCTCGGTTCGGCTCGGTGACGGACTTGCCGGCGCAGTTCGGGGTCGGGTGTCCGGCGGGGCGCGCGGTTCCGTTCAGCACAGCGGCACCGCCTCGCCCGCGCCCTCCGGCCAGGCCGTCAGCGGGGTGAAACCACGGTGGCCGCACTCCCCGAAGACCTTCACCGGGGCCCCGCCCGAAAGCGCGACCAGGCGCCACAGGCCCGGGCGCGAGCGGGCGGAAGCGGTGAGCGGCAGGGCCGAGTCGCCCTCGGCGTCGGCCAGTTGCCAGGAGTCGCCGTCCGGGGCCGGTATCACCCGGTCCAGGGTCACGGGGACGGAGTCGAGCCACGGGTCGTCCCGCAGCGCCTCGCCGTACCGGGCGGCCGCCTGCTCGGTCGTCACCCCCGGCGGACGCGCCGCCGAGGGCGCGGGCGGTGTGAACCGCTCGCCCAGCGCCGCCCTCGACTGACCGGTGCCGGGATAGGCGGACACCTCCGCCTCCAGCTCCAGGCCCACCGGCAGCGCCAGTTCGGGAGCGCGGCCCGCAGCGCCGTAGGACAGGAGCAGGGCCGTGCGGCCCGAGTGCGTGCCGTGCAGCCAGATCCGGCGGGTCGTCAGCCGGGCGTCCGAGGTGTCGTACTGGGCGAGCACCAGCCAGCGGTCCCGTACCGCCGGGCCGTCCGCCGAGGCGGGCAGGCCGATCCGGGACCGGACCGTCGACGCGAGGCCGTCCGGCAGCCGCTCGCGGCGCAGCCAGCCCTGGTCGAGGAGGTGCAGGAGGGCACACTCCTCCAGCAGCCGCACCGGCCAGCCCGGACCGGACGACGGGATCGACCCCAACTCCCGCACCCGCCCGGCGAGTCCCGGCGCCTGGGCGTCGACCATGCGGGCGGCCGTCTCCTCCCACATGCCGTACCCCGCCTGTTCCGCGCCCGCGAGGCCGCCGCGCAGCAGATCCGCCAGACGCTGCTCCAGCTCCGTCGCCCCCGCGGTGATCCGCGCCGCCCGGCGCTCCGCCCTGCGCCGCGCCGCCTCCGGATCACCGGAGCCGGCAGCGGAACCGGCCTCCCCCGCCGCCTGCTTCTCCTGCGCCCGCTGCCTTCTCCCCTCCATCCACTGCTCCGCCCAGTCCGGTGCCCGGCCCGGCGGCACCGGCCCTCCCCGCCAGCGCAGAGCAGCAGCAGCCCGAGGGCGTGCT
>NZ_LJBR01000524.1 GCF_001282115.1 Streptomyces sp. NRRL B-24085
CCCCCACCCCGCGGACCATCTCAGCCACCCCCCGCAGTGCCTGACGCGATTCCCCCGTCGTAACAGATCGCGCAGGTGCTTCCCCCCGCAGCGGCGTCACCGTGACCTGAACACGGTGACGCCGCTGCAGTTTTGGGCGACATTTCGGTGTATCGGGTGATCAGCCCATGGCTCAAAAATGTCCCATCGCTCCCGTGAGGGAGATCTCGATGACCACCCGCCGCGGGTTCGGCGCGGGGGTGCGTTCGTAGCGCTCGGCGTAGCGCCGCACCGCCTCCGCCACCCGCTCCGGCTCCGTGCGCACGTGCGCCCGCCCTTCCAGCGTGGCCCAGCGCCGCCCCGCCACCTGGCACACCGCCACCGCCGCCCCGTCCTCGCCGGCCTCCAGCACGTGCCGGACCTTCGCGCTGGTCCGGTTGGTGATCACCCGGGCGAGCCGGGCCTCGGGGTCGTAGGTCACCCCGACGGGCACCACGTGCGGGGTCCCGTCCGGGCGCGGGGTCGTCAGTGTGCACAGATGCCGTTCGCGCCAGAAGCTGAGGAACGACGGGTCCGGGGCACCCGGATCCTGGGCGTAGGAGGTCATGCCGGGAAAGCTAGTCCCCCCATCCCTCCCGTGGACCACCTTGAGTGGAATAGACTCAACTTTATGTACGCTGACTGAGTCAGTGCAGGAGCCGGTTACAGGAGCGACACCAGGAGGAGTACGGACACGTGGATGCCGAGCTGACCAACCGGAGCCGGGACGCGATCAACGCGGCCAGCAACCGGGCCGTGACCGAGGGACACCCGGACCTCACCCCCGCCCACCTGCTCCTCGCTCTGCTCCAGGGGCAGGACAACGAGAACATCGTCGATCTGCTCGCGGCCGTCGACGCCGACCAGGCCGCCGTGCGGGCCGGCGCCGAGAAGGTGCTCGGCTCGCTGCCCAGCGTGGCCGGGTCCACCGTCGCGCCCCCGCAGCCCAACCGCGACCTGCTCACCGTCATCGCCGACGCGCAGGCCCGCGCCAAGGACCTCGGTGACGAGTACCTCTCCACCGAGCACCTGCTCATCGGCATCGCCGCCAAGGGCGGACCGGCCGCCGAGGTGCTGACCCGCCAGGGCGCAACCCCCAACAAGCTTGTCGACGCCTTCCAGAAGGCCAGAGGAGGGCGCAGGGTGACCACCGCCGACCCCGAGGGGCAGTACAAGGCCCTGGAGAAGTTCGGAACCGACTTCACCGCCGCCGCGCGGGACGGCAAGCTCGACCCCGTCATCGGCCGCGACCAGGAGATCCGCCGGGTCGTCCAGGTGCTGTCCCGCCGCACCAAGAACAACCCCGTCCTCATCGGCGAGCCCGGCGTCGGCAAGACCGCCGTCGTTGAGGGACTCGCCCAGCGGATCGTCAAGGGGGACGTGCCCGAGTCGCTCAAGGACAAGCGGCTGGTCGCGCTCGACCTCGGGGCCATGGTCGCCGGGGCCAAGTACCGCGGTGAGTTCGAGGAGCGGCTGAAGACCGTCCTCGCGGAGATCAAGGACTCCGACGGACAGATCATCACCTTCATCGACGAGCTGCACACCGTCGTGGGCGCGGGCGCCGGCGGGGACTCCTCCATGGACGCCGGCAACATGCTCAAGCCCATGCTGGCCCGCGGTGAGCTGCGGATGGTCGGTGCCACCACCCTCGACGAGTACCGGGAGCGGATCGAGAAGGACCCCGCCCTGGAGCGCCGCTTCCAGCAGGTGCTGGTCGCCGAGCCCACCGTCGAGGACACCATCGCCATCCTGCGCGGCCTCAAGGGGCGCTACGAGGCCCACCACAAGGTCCAGATCGCCGACAGCGCGCTCGTCGCGGCGGCCACCCTGTCCGACCGGTACATCACCTCCCGCTTCCTGCCCGACAAGGCCATCGACCTCGTCGACGAGGCCGCCTCCCGGCTGCGGATGGAGATCGACTCCTCGCCCGTCGAGATCGACGAACTCCAGCGCGGGGTCGACCGGTTGAAGATGGAGGAGCTCGCGCTGGACAAGGAGACCGACCCGGCCTCCCGCGAGCGCCTGGAGCGGCTGCGCCGCGACCTCGCCGACAAGGAGGAGGAGCTGCGGGGCCTGACCGCCCGCTGGGAGAAGGAGAAGCAGTCCCTCAACCGGGTGGGTGAACTCAAGGAGAAGCTGGACGAGTTGCGCGGCCAGGCCGAACGCGCCCAGCGCGACGGCGACTTCGACACCGCCAGCAAGCTGCTCTACGGCGAGATCCCCACCCTGGAGCGCGACCTGGAGGCCGCCTCCGAGGCGGAGGAGGAGGCCGCCAAGGACACCATGGTCAAGGAGGAGGTCGGCGCCGACGACATCGCCGACACCGTCGCTGCCTGGACCGGCATCCCGGCCGGCCGCCTCATGGAGGGCGAGACGCAGAAACTCCTGCGCATGGAGGAGGAGTTGGGGCGCCGCCTGATCGGGCAGGCGGAGGCCGTGCAGGCGGTGTCCGACGCCGTACGGCGCACCCGGGCCGGGATCGCCGACCCGGACCGGCCCACCGGCTCCTTCCTCTTCCTCGGCCCTACCGGCGTCGGCAAGACCGAACTCGCCAAGGCGCTCGCCGACTTCCTCTTCGACGACGAGCGGGCCATGGTCCGCATCGACATGTCGGAGTACGGCGAGAAGCACACCGTCGCCCGGCTCGTCGGCGCGCCTCCCGGCTACGTCGGCTACGAGGAGGGCGGCCAGCTGACCGAGGCGGTGCGCAGGCGGCCGTACAGCGTGGTGCTGCTCGACGAGGTGGAGAAGGCCCACCCGGAGGTCTTCGACATCCTGCTCCAGGTGCTGGACGACGGGCGTCTGACGGACGGCCAGGGCCGAACGGTCGACTTCCGCAACACGATCCTGGTGCTGACGTCCAACCTGGGCAGCCAGTTCCTGGTCGACCCGATCACCAGCGAGGCGGAGAAGAAGGAACAGGTCCTGGAGGTGGTGCGGGCCTCCTTCAAGCCGGAGTTCCTCAACCGGCTCGACGACCTGGTCGTCTTCTCCGCCCTCACCAAGGACGAGCTCGGCCGGATCGCGCGGCTCCAGATCGACCGGCTCGCACAGCGCCTCGCCGAGCGCCGGCTCACCCTGGAGGTCACCGACGCGGCCCTGGACTGGCTCGCCGTCGAGGGCCTGGACCCGGCCTACGGCGCCCGCCCGCTGCGCCGCCTCGTCCAGACCTCCATCGGCGACCGGCTCGCCAAGGAGATCCTGTCCGGCGAGGTCAAGGACGGCGACACGGTCCGGGTGGACGCCTTCGGCGACGGCCTGATCGTGGGACCGGCCACCGGCAAGACGCTCTGAGCGGCGCGGTGACGAGGGGGGTGGGTGCCCCCCTCGTCACCGCGTGAAGGTCACGAACCGCACCTCGGACCACTTGCGGCTGTCGTGGGTGACGTCGATCTGCACGGAGGCCCGCTCTCCCGCCACCGGGCCCGCGTTCAGGCAGACGTCGACCTGGGCGTCGCCGCACTGCGTGGTCCGCAGTTTCGGCCCCTGCGGGAAGCTGGCCGCCACCCAGGCGTCGATCTCGGCGCGCGGCATCCGGAAGCGGGCCTCGTAGCGGGGTTCGGACCCGGCCTGGAGCCCGCACCAGCTGTCGCGCATGCCCTCCGGCACCTTCGCCCCGCCGAAGGCGAACGCTTCGGCGCACGAGGTCTTCTTCACGTCCGCCTCGACCGAGTCGTCCGTGAAGAGCCAGGCGACCAGAACCGCGATCAGGCCGGCCACCACCAGCGTCGGCACGGCCAGGATCGTCAGGAAGATCCCCCATCTGGTCCCGCCCGGCGCGGTCTGTTCCGCGACCGCTTCGGTGTCCGTCGGTGTCATGTGTTCCCCCAATGGTCGACCCCCGTTCTACCGGGCTGACCGGATCATGTCAGCCCTGGGAGGACAGGGCCCGTCCGGGCTTGCCACCCCCCTCCCCGCATGGGGGAGGATGGCAGGATCCGTACGAAGGGAAATTCACGGTGACCATCGACCCGTCCTCGATTCCGAACTTCGGGGGCCAGCCCGAGCCGCAGCCCCAAGGACCGGCGGGCCCCGTCGTCCCGGATCAGGATCTCGTGAAGCAGCTCCTCGACCAGATGGAGCTGAAGTATGTCGTCGACGACGAGGGCGACCTCGCAGCGCCGTGGGAGCAGTTCCGTACGTATTTCATGTTCCGCGGTGAGGGCGACCAGCAGGTCTTCTCGGTGCGGACGTTCTACGACCGGCCCCACCAGATCGACGAGAAGCCCACGCTGCTGGAGTCCATCGACGACTGGAACCGGCGCACCCTGTGGCCCAAGGTCTACAGCCACACCCACGACGACGGCACCGTCCGTCTGATCGGTGAGGCGCAGATGCTCATCGGCACCGGCGTCAGCCTGGAGCACTTCGTCTCCTCGACCGTGAGCTGGGTGCGCGCCGCCATCGAGTTCGACAAGTGGCTCGTCGAGCAGCTCGGTCTCGAGCAGGAGGTCAACGACGCGGAGAAGCCCGAGGACGACGAGTAGACGTCCTCGCGCCACCCGAAGACGCCCGCGCCCGTCCACAGCCTGTGGACGGGCGCTCTCCTTCCGCGAGCCCCTCTCAGCCCGCGAGCCCCTTCAGCCGCTGGACGGCCTCCTCCAGCACCCCCGTCCGCTTGCAGAACGCGAACCGCACGAACGGCGCGCCCGCCTCCCGGTGGTCGTAGAAGACCGCGTTCGGGATGGCGACGACGCCCGCGCGTTCGGGCAGGGCGCGGCAGAAGGCGAAGCCGTCGCCCTCCTCGGACAGCACGGCGCCGAGGGGGCGGATGTCGGTGGTGACGAAGTAGGTGCCGGCGGGCCGGAACACCTTGAAGCCCGCCTCCGCGAGACCCGCCGCCAGCAGGTCCCGCTTGGCCAGCATGTCCTCGCGGAAGGCGGCGAAGTAGCTGTCCGGGAGGGCGAGCGCCTCGGCGACCGCGTACTGGAAGGGCCCGGAGGACACGTACGTCAGGAACTGCTTCGCCGAGCGGACCGCCGAGACCAGACCGGGCGCCGCCGTGATCCAGCCGACCTTCCAGCCGGTGAAGGAGAAGGTCTTGCCCGCGGAGCCGATGGTGACCGTGCGCTCCCGCATCCCCGGGAAGGTCGCGAGCGGCAGGTGCTCGGCCTCGTCGAAGACCAGGTGCTCGTAGACCTCGTCCGTGACCACCAGCAGGTCCCGCTCCACGGCCAGCTCGGCGATCGCCGTCAGCTCCTCGCGGGTGAGGACCGTGCCGGTCGGGTTGTGCGGGGTGTTGATCAGCAGGAGCCGGGTGCGGTCGGTGACGGCGGCGCGCAGCTCGTCGAGGTCGAGGCGGAAGCTGCTCTCGTGCGGCCGCAGGGTGACCGGGACCCTGGTCCCGCCCGCCATGGCGATACAGGCCGCGTAGGAGTCGTAGTACGGCTCGAGCGCGACGACCTCGTCCCCCGGCTCCACCAGCGCGAGCAGGGCGGCGGCGATGGCCTCCGTGGCGCCGGCCGTGACCAGGACCTCGGTGTCGGGGTCGTGGGCCAGGCCGTACCGGCGCTCCTGGTGCGCGGCGATCGCGGTACGCAGCTCCGGGACGCCCGGGCCCGGCGGGTACTGGTTGCCGCGGCCGTCGCGCAGCGCCCGCACGGCCGCCTCCCTGACCTCCTCGGGACCGTCCGTGTCGGGGAAGCCCTGCCCCAGGTTGATGGATCCGGTGCTGAGGGCCAGGGCGGACATCTCGGCGAAGATCGTCGTCCCGAACTCGGTGAGACGGCGGTTGAGCAGGGGGCGCGCGCTGGAGGTCATGCCGGCCATCCTGCGCCCAAGCTCTGGAGTTCCTCAACTCTGCTTTGGCCCGTGACACGGAAGGGCATCTCCAGCTCACGCAGCGAGCGAGGCGCCCACGGGGGGTCGTTGTCGGGGCGCTGCGGAGAGGTCGGTGACGCCATGGGCGTGGTTCTCGGCATCATCCTGCTGGTTCTCTTCCCGGTCGTGCTGCTGCTGGCGATCGGGAGGGCCGGACGTCGGCGGCATGGCCGGCGCAACCGGCGGCTGTACAGCGGTTCCGCCTCAGGTTCGGGCGGCAGCTGGTGGGCCGGTGACAGCGGTTCCGACTCCGGCGGCGGACATCACGGAGGGCACGGCGGGCACTCCTGCGGCGGCCACTCCGGCGGTCACTCCTGCGGCGGCGGGTCGTCCTGTGGTGGCGGGTCGTCCTGCGGCGGCGGAGGCGGATGCGGGGGAGGCAGCTGACACGGGGCAGCTGACTCCGGCAGGGGGAACCGCATCCGGG
>NZ_LJBR01000525.1 GCF_001282115.1 Streptomyces sp. NRRL B-24085
GCGTTTCCGCAGGTGGGAGCGTTGTAGTCAACGTTCCGCTTCAACGTCTGACGACCAGTCGGAAACCTGTGTGCGACCGCTTTCCCGGCGGGCCGGGCACAGGTTTCTTCCATGGAGGGGCGGGAGCGTGGGGCGTGTCGAGCGGGACATCGTCGCGAGGGGGGCGCGGCTGTACGAGGCGGCCCGGGCGGTGGTCGCCGACCACGGCAGGGCCGCGGAGGCGGTACGCGCGGCCCTGAGGCCGATCCACGACGCCGAGGTGAAGCGGGAGCTCGACGCCATCCCGGTGGCCCGGTTGCAGGACGTCACCGAGGGGCGGCTGCGGCTCGGGAGCGTCGGGAGGAGCGGCCTGCGCACGGTCGGCGACGTGCTCGAAGCCGGCCCCTACCGGTTGCGGCAGATTCCCGGAGTCGGCGAGCGCACAGTCGGCCAGATGCTCGCGGCCGCCCGCCGGCTCTCCGAGGCCGCGCACGAGACCGTGGCCGTCCACATCGACGTGGAGCAGCCGGAACCGGGCACCACCGCTCTCGTCACGGCCCTGCACGTCCTGGTGGAGGCCGGTCCGGACGCCCGGCGTGCGGTCGACCGGGCCACCGCCCTGTCGGCACGGCTCGGTCCGCTGCTCGCCGACGCCCGGCTCGCCGTCGGACGCGTCCGGATGCTGCTGGCGAGCCAGGAGAAGAAGGAGCGCGCGTCGGCCGCGGTCACCGGCATCCGGACGCTGGTGGACGAGGCGGACCGGGCGGGCCTGCCCGGTCTGCTCGCCCAGGCGTCGGTGGACCTGCTCCGGGCGCCCCCGTCCGACATCGCGGCCTGGGTGGACTTCGAACTCCGCTCCGCCGAGTACTACAGCCTGCTCGCCGAGATCTCCGGGCGGCAGCCGGACGTGGCCGCCGCCGAGGGCTTCCTGCCGGACGAGATCGCCGAGCGGGTGCGGACCCAGCACCTCGACGACTCGCTCCGGCGGGTCTCCCTGCGCGGCTACCAGGCGTTCGGCGCGCGGTTCGCGCTCGCCCAGCGCAAGGTGATGCTCGGCGACGAGATGGGACTCGGCAAGACCATCCAGGCGATCGCCGTGCTGGCCCACCTGGCCGCCGGCGGACGGAGCCACTTCATGGTGGTCTGCCCGGCGGGCGTCCTCGTGAACTGGACCCGGGAGATCGAGGCCCGCAGCACTCTGCGGGTCACGGTGCTCCACGGCCCCGACCGGCACCACGCGTTCGCCGACTGGAGGGAGCGGGGCGGGGTCGGAGTGACCACCTTCGACGCGCTGCGCGGATTTCCCGCGCCCGCGCCCGGCGGCGGGGAGGTCGCCCTGCTCGTGGTCGACGAGGCCCACGCCGTGAAGAACCCGAAGGCCAAGCGGTCCCAGGCGGTCGCCGAGTGGGCGGAGCGCTGCGAGCGCACCCTCCTGATGACCGGGACCCCGATGGAGAACAGGGTCGCGGAGTTCCACCACCTGGTCCGGATGCTCGACGGCGACCTCGCGGACTCCCTCGGCAGGCGGGACGCGCCGGCCGGATCGGTCGCGTTCCGCAAGGCCGTGGCCCCGGTCTACCTGCGGCGCAACCAGGAGGACGTGCTGACGGAACTCCCCAGTCTCCAGCACACCGACCAGTGGGAGGAGCTGAGCGCCTCGGACGAGGAGGCCTACCGGGAGGCCGTGCTCGCGGGCAACTTCATGGCGATGCGCCGGGCCGCTTACCTGCGCCCCGAGAAGTCGGCCAAGCTGGACCGGCTCCGCGAGATCGTCCGGGAGGCCGGGGAGAACGGGCAGAAGACGGTGGTCTTCTCCCACTTCAAGGACGTCCTGGGCGTGGTGGAGGAAGCACTCGCGGCCGACGGCACCGCCGTGTTCGGCCCGCTCACCGGCAGCGTCCCGGCCGGGCGGCGGCAGCGGATCGTCGACGACTACACCGGCGCCCAGGGCCCCGCGGTGCTCGTGGCGCAGATCCAGGCGGCCGGCATCGGCCTCAACCTCCAGGCCGCCTCGGTCGTCGTCCTCTGCGAACCCCAGATCAAGCCGACCATCGAGCACCAGGCGGTGGCCCGCGCCCACCGTATGGGCCAGGTCAGACCGGTCCGGGTCTACCGCCTGCTGGCCACCGGGGGCGTCGACGAACGCCTGGTGAGGCTGCTGGAGACCAAGACCCGCCTCTTCGACGCCTACGCCCGCCGCAGCGCCGTGGCCGAGGCGTCACCGGACGCGATCGACGTGTCGGACACCGAACTGGCCCGGCGGATCGTCGAGGAGGAACAGGAACGCCTGGGCGTGCGCGACACCAGGCTCTCGGCGGCGGAGTGAGCGGGGCCGCACCGGACAGTGGCCCTCCCGGACACCCCAGGTCATGCCCCGTCAGCTCGCCTTCGTGCCCGCCACCCACCGGCAGGCCTCCGCATACGCCCGCACCAGCGGCCGCCCCTCGTCCTCCCTGCGCCAGGCCAGCGCGTATCTGCTCGGACCGATCCCGCGCACCGGCCGGGTGACCACGCCGCCGAGGGTGATCAGGGGGGCGTTGCCGGCGGCCACGAGGCAGATGCCCAGGCCCGCGACGAGAGCCTCGTACGTCTCCTCGGTGCCCGCGATCTCCGCACCGACGCGCGGCGGACGGCCGGACCGTTCGTCGGCGGCGAGCCAGAAGTCGCGCAGAGGGCCCGCGCTCGGCGGCAGGGCGAGGAACGGCTCGTCGGCCAGGTCGGCGAAGTCGATCTCCTCGCGCGCGGCGAGCGGATGGGTGTCGGGAAGGGCGACCAGCCGGGGCTCCTCGGCGACCACCGTCCACCTGTACCGTTCCTCGTCCGGCAGCGGCAGCCAGACGAACGCGACCTCGGTCCCGCCGTCCGCAAGACCCGCGGTCGGGTCCTGCCAGCCCATCTGCCGCAGCCGTACGACCGCCTCGGGACGCGCGGCCGTGAAGCGGGAGCGGATCGCCGGCAGCAGGCCGCCGCGGCCGGGGCTGGTGCTCATGCCCACCACGAGCGTGCCGCGCTCCTCGGCCCGGGCCGTCGCCATCGCGGCGTCCGCCGCGGACCAGGCGTCCAGCACCCGCCCGGCGTGCGGCAGCAGTGCCTCGCCCGCCTCGGTGAGCAGCACACCCCGCGGGCCGCGCCGGAACAGCTCCACCCCCAACTGCCGCTCCAGCGCCCGGATCTGCTTGCTCAGCGCGGGCTGCGACACGTACAGCCGCTCGGCCGCGCGCGTGAAGTGCAGCTCCTCGGCCACCGCGAGGAAGTAGCGCAGGTCCCGTACATGCACGTCGGTCGTCATAGCCATCGGTTATCACCATGGGTCTTGGACGGGCAACCGGCTTGCGCAGCAGGCTGGTCGGCGACACAGACGGTGGGATCACGAGGAGTCCTCATGAACAAGGTGTGGCTGATCACGGGCGCGAGCAGCGGGTTCGGGCGGGCGATCGCCGAGGCGGCCCTGGCCGACGGCGATGTCGTGGTGGGCGCGGCCCGCCGGCCCGAGGCGCTGGACGACCTGGTGGCCGCGCACCCCGACCAGGTGGAGGCGCTGCGCCTGGACGTGACGGACACGGCCGCCGCGGAGGCCGCCGTACGGGACGTGGTGGCCCGGCACGGGCGGATCGACGTGCTGGTCAACAACGCGGGCCGCACGCATGTCGGCGCCTTCGAGGAGACCACGGAGGACGAACTGCGCGAACTGTTCGACCTGCACGTCTTCGGGCCGGCGGCGCTGACGAGGGCGGTGCTGCCCTCCATGCGCGAGCGGAGGTCGGGGGCGATCGTGCAGATGAGCAGCATGGGCGGGCAGATGTCCTTCGCGGGCTTCTCGGCGTACAGCGGGACGAAGTTCGCGCTGGAGGGGCTGTCCGAGGGACTCGCCGACGAGGTGCGGGAGTTCGGCATCAAGGTGCTGATCGTGGAGCCGGGCGCCTTCCGTACCTCGCTGTTCGAGGCGGACCGTGCGGGCGTCAGCGCCGACAGCGGGATCTACGCCAAGGTGAGCGAGACCCGCGGCTTCGTCTCCGGTGGCGACGGCACCCAGGCCGGTGACCCCGCGAAGGCGGCCGCCCTGATCCGCGCGGCCCTGGACGCCGAGCAGACCCCGCTGCGGCTGCCCCTCGGCGACGACGCGGTGACCGCCGTGCTCGACCACCTCGACGGCGTACGGTCCGACGTCGCCGCCTGGGAGAAGAGCACCCGGGCCACGAGCTTCGACGACTGAGACCGGTTCGACGACGGAGACCGGCTCGTCACCGCGGCTCGTCCACCCACCCCGCGGCCAGCACCAGCCGCGTCTCCCGGTGGACGGCGAGAAAGCCGAAGGGGCGGTCGAAGGCGGCCGTGACCACGGTCGACGTGCGGCCGGGCGGGGACGGCGGCGCCCCGCCCGGCGCCGCCGCGACCGCCGTCACCGCGGCTCGTCCACCCACCCCGCGGCCAGCACCAGCCGCGTCTCCCGGTGGACGGCGAGAAAGCCGAAGGGGCGGTCGAAGGCGGCCGTGACCACGGTCGACGTGCGGCCGGGCGGGGACGGCGGCGCCCCGCCCGGCGCCGCCGCGACCGCCGTCACCGCGGCCGCCTCGAAGCCGAGCGCGTCGAAGCGGGCCAGGACGGACTGCCGGGCGGCGCCCACGGCCAGGGGCGAGGCGCTGATGCCGGGGAAGTGGCCCTGCCGCGCGTCCCGCGCCGAGGTGAGGCCGAACAGCCCGTGCAGGTCCAGCAGATCGTGGTGCGCCCGCACCTCGAACGCGGCCGTCGTCACCTCCAGCGTCGGCTGCCGGGGGACCGCGCACGGCCGCTCCTCCACCCGCAGCCCCGGCCCGGCGGGCCCGTGCGGAAGCGACGACCCCCGTACGACGGGACGTGTGCCGTCGAGCGCGGCCGTCCCCGCCGCCAGCACCTGACCAGGCGTCATGTGTTCGTCCCCGAGCAGGAGATGGACGTCCACGCCGTTGTCGCCGAGCACCTTCGCCTCGGTGACCCGGCCCTCGGGGGCGGCCGCCACGCCGATCCGGTCCAGCCGTACGCTCCTCCGGTGCAGCCCGCGCAGGGTCCGGCCCTGCCAGGGGCCCGCGGAGGGCCGTAGCGGACGCGCCTCGAAGGGCCGCTGCCAGGTGGTCCGCAGGGCGAGCGCGCTCGCCAGCACCAGATCGGTGTCGTCCCGCGCCTCCACCGGCATGCGCCCGATCAGGCCGCCGGTCCGTTTCGCGGCCCAGGCGTCCATCTCCCGCTGATCCAGGGCCGGATCGCCGGTGAGGACGCCGTGCACATCGGCGGGGAGCCCCGCCCGCCACTCCTCGCGCGGCTCCAGGGTCCGCCTCGTCCACACTCCGAGCGCCGAGTCCAGGGCCTCCGACTCGGCCGGCCCCGCGAGCAACTCCCGTGCCGCCGCGGCCGCTTGCTCCGCCGGCACCCCGAGCGCACGCGCCAGTTCCGCCCGTGCCGGACCCCGCGCCCCGTCGGCCAGGAAGGCCAGCAGCGGCCACACCCCGGCGGCCGAGAACACGGTCCCCGCGGAGCACACCCCCGCCCACCGTGCCGTGAGTCCGTTCACCGCCTGGGTCGTCCCACCCGTGATCGGCATTCCACCCC
>NZ_LJBR01000526.1 GCF_001282115.1 Streptomyces sp. NRRL B-24085
TGCGGTGCGGGTGGCAAGGGACGGCGGGGTCCGCCAGTCGGCCGGGGGCGCGGCAGGCGGGATGAGGTCCGGCAGGGCCAGATCCGACAGGCTGGTGCCGGCGGCGTGGGCGAGTTCGGCCCCGGCCTGCGCGGCGGTCAGCGCACCCAGCAACTGGGGTGCGGCGGGCTGGTTCACCGCGGCGTAGCGCTCGCGCTGGACGGCCTGAAGGTCCTTCTTCAGGCGGCGGGAGCGGGCCGCCCGCGCCCGCCGTACGGCGCTGATCTGATCGTCGGTGGCCTGGTCGGCCAGGTCCGCCGCCCCCAGGTAACGGCCGGTGGCCGCGTGGTAGACCTCGATGCGGTGATCGTGGTGGGGCATGAAACGCACGCGGACCTGGATGCCGGCCTGGCCGGTCATCCACGCACCCACATAGTCGCGTTTTCGGAAGCGGATGCCGCGGGTGGTCAGGGTGCGGGTGCCGGCATCCTCCAGGGTGAACGTCCACAGATCCGCGGCCGGCACGTCCCGCAGCGGGGTGGGATCGTCCTGCCACACCTCAAGCGGGGTCCTGCCCCGCAACGGCGCGGGCTGATGTTCGGTGTTCCACCACTGTGTCCAGGCCAGCAGCCGGGCGGTGAACTCCTCGAAGCCGAGCAGCACCTCGTCCTTGGGACGGGAAGGGCGCTTGCCGGGGCGCGGCTGGCGGGCGTAGCCGGGCAGCGCGGCCAAGAACATGCTCTCCACCGCCCGGTTCAGGCCCTCCACGGTCCCCTTGAGGTGAGGGGTGTAGGCGGGCAGATCCTGAACCGTCACGTCCAGCAGATCGAACGCGGCGGTCACCGTCTTCGACAGGAAGTCGTTGCCCCGGTCCACCCTCACCTTCTCGGGCAGACCGCCGAACGGGCCGTAGGGGTCCTCGCGCAGGACCGCGGAACGCAACGCGGCCAGAACCGACTCCCGCGACGGATGCACCGGCGTCACCGCGACCCCGGTGATCGCGTTCGTCGCGCAGTCGGTGAACCAGGTGATCCACGGCCGGCGGGCCTTACCGTCGACGTCGACGAGCACCGGGACCTGCTTGTGGTCGGTCTCCCACACCTGATTACGCCAGCCCCGCGGCCGGACCAGGAACACATCATGCTTGCGCGCCGCCCGCTCCCCACCCGCAAGCCCCGCCCGCTCCCCCGGCGTCAGATCACGCCGGATCGCCCGGTGCAGCGTCGTCAGGGACGGTGCACCACCAGGCGGAGACTGCCGGGCCGCGCGCAGGACCAGCTCACGATGGACCGCCCGCACGTTGCCCTTCCACAGCGCCAACAGGCCACGGATTTCGGGCGTGATCGTGAACCTCGTGCTGGTCTGGGCCCGGGCCCCCGGTTCGTCGGTTGCGGCTTCGTCGCGGCCGGCTGCGGCCAGCCACCGCCACACCGTGCGCTCCGACACCCCCAGCGCGTCTGCAGCCACGCGGACATGACCGGCCGTCAGCCCTTTCCCCGCCCGCAGGGCGAGCAGCCGCCGCACCGCAGGACCGCGCAGGGCCCTCCTGGACGCCGCAGGCAGCCCGCCGCCTGCGCGGACGGTGCCTCCGTCCTCCATGCCAGCTCCCCTCGCGCGGTGGGACATCCTGTTGTGCCGTTGCAGGGCGCCTGCGTTCATAGGGGTGGCGCGACCCGCTTGAACAGCCGCCGCAGCAGGGCCCGGTCGACGGACGTGTCAGCGGTGGTGAGCAGCGCGTTCTGCAGATGCGCGGTCAATACGGCCCACGTGCGGAACGTGCCGTGCGCGCACGAGCGGTCGATCCACGCCAGATCCGCAGCCGGGACAGTGCGCCACAGCGGATGAAACCCGGTCACCGCCGCAGCGACTTCCGCTGCGGCCAGGCGCGGAACCTCCTGCCACGCGACCACCCTGGATGCCAGCTGCGGCAGCCGGGCCAGCGCCCGCTCGCTGCCCGCCCCGCACAACACCAGCGTGACCTGCGTGCCGGGGTGGTCCCACAGGCTCTGCATGTACTCCAGGCACGGCACAGGAAGGCGCTGCGCCTCATCGCCTACCAGCACCCGCGCCTGACCCAGAGCTTCCGCGGCCGCCGCATCCGCCCGCGCCGACGTGTGCGGGAAACGGCCCGGCAGCGCCAGAGCGTCGAACACCGCCCGCCGCATGCCGGTTACCGACGGACGCACCGGTACCGGCACCCACGACACCTTCCAGCCCAGGGGGCTTTCGCCAAGCGCCATCCGCACGGCCGCGGTCTTGCCCCGGCCCGCATCACCGAAGACGCACACCCACCCTGAACCGCCATCGCCTGCCCGACCGCCTCGGCCACCGCCCCCACCGACGACGTCCGCACCAGCCGTGCACCCGCCGGCAACGCCACACCCGCCAGCGCACCGCTCTCCCCCACCGGCAAGCCCCCGGCCGCCTCCGGCACCAGACGCGGCGGCGGCGCAGACGTCGTCACCGCGCCACCCTCGCGCACCCCGGCCAGGCCAAGGTCAGCCAGGGCCTGCCGCGTCTGCTGCTCATCCCACTCCCGCCGCGCCACCGCGCGGTCCGGCAAAACCCTGCCGGCCTCCACATCCCGGCGCACCACCCGGTACAACGAGGCCAGCGACGGCACCTCACCCCCGGCCTCCTTCAGATGCCGGTGCAGCGCCGCCACGCTCCCGCCCGCCTGGGCCAGCACCTCCCACGCCTGCTCGGACAACTCCAGCCGGGCCCGCGGCCTGCGCTCCAGGCGGCCCTCCGCCCGCGCCACATCCAGCCAACGCCACACCGTGCGCACGTTCACCCCGCCGACCTCGGCGCACGCCCGCACATGCGCCGCCGTCAACACCCCCGCCGCATCCAGCTCCAGCAACCGCGCCACCAGCACCGGCCTAGACACCCTCAACCCCGCCGTGACCTCACCG
>NZ_LJBR01000527.1 GCF_001282115.1 Streptomyces sp. NRRL B-24085
CTCGGAGAAGGAACGGCTCTCCCAGAAGGAGACGATGTGCGCCACACCCACCCGCCCCCGGCTCCAGCCTCCGCCCTGTCCCCGACGCCCCGGCTCTCCCAGAAGCCCCGCCCACTTTCGCTGCCCCCGCTCGAACCCCCGGCGGTCCACCACGGTGCAGCGAATCCACTTGACCAGCACCGCGCCATGGTAAGGCCACGGAGCGTGGCGCCGGTCACGCTCGGCGGCAGAGGTGACCCACGAGTGACAGACGCGCGTGGCAGGATGGACAACCGGTCCTGCCTGACCGGCAGTTCGGGCCGCGGGCGCAGGGGGAAGGGGAAAATTCTGGTGAGCGGCATCAACAAGGGGATCCGCAAGGTCGAGGTCTCGCTCAAGTGGGATCCGAGTCCGGCGGGGCAGCCGGCCACCGACCTGGACATCGTCGCCGCGACCTACGTGGCGAGCGATCCGTACGGTGATCCCGCCTATGTGGTGCACTTCGACAGCCGTTCACCCGACGGCACCATCTATCTCAACCGGGACAGCAAGGACGGCAAGGGCTTCGGCTGGGACGAGGTCATGACCCTCGAACTCGACCGGCTGGACGCCCGGTACACGCGCGTGGTCGTCGGCACCGTCATCCAGCAGCGCTCCGCGCACCGCACCTTCGTCGGCGTGCTCAACCCGGGCCTGCGCATACGAGAGGGCTACACGGTCCTGGCCGAGGACGACTTCGGCGGCGTCCTCGGCGCCACGGCCGCGAAGGTCGCGGAGTTCGTGCGCCAGGAAGACGGCACCTGGGACTTCCACCCGGGGATCACCGGCTTCGAGGACGACCCCGCGACGTTCACCCGGAGCATGGGCCGGGCGTGACGCGTCAGCCGGCGGTCCAGCCCGGGACCGTCGGCAGCACCGTCTCGGCGACGCGGAACAGGGCGAGGTCATCGGGCAGAACGTCGTCCTGACGCCACAGGGAGACCTCGTAGAACCCGCCGCCGTCCGCGGTGTCCTTGGCGACCAGCAGGCTGCGGGCGATGCCACCGGGGCCGGTGTCGACCTTGCCACCACCGAGGTTGAACTTGAGGGCGATGGTCCGGTTCGAGTAGAGGACCGCCGGGTGCCCGCCCACCGTCCGGTTCTGCGCCGAACTTCCCAGGAGGTCGGCCATCTCGGCCACGGGGATGTCGTCGTCGGACGTCGAGAGCTTCACGGAGTAGGTGGAGAGCTGGACCTCCGCCTCCGGTGTGACGGTCCTGGTGCCGTCGCCCCAGTCGCCCACGGTCTCGTTGCCGCTGGCGTTCATCGCATAGTCGGTCGGCGTGCCGAGCAGTGTGGGCAGGTCCCCGCGGTTCAGGGCCGTGCACAACTGCATGCCTGAGAGGGGTTTCGACGGCCGGGCGTCGTCCGACGTGTGGCATTCGGCCGGCTCGGGGTCACCGGACTTCTGCTGAAAGGTCCCTGACAACACCAGAGCGGCGAGCCCCCCGACCACCACGAGTGCCGCCAGAGCCTGTCCCCACTCGTTCGGTGCCTTCTCGGGCTGTCTCACGCCCTCCGCCACGTCGACGGTCTGCTGCTCGGCCATGTTCCCCGTGTCCCCCACCCTGCCGTTCGCGCCGGTCGCGCGCTGGGGGAGCCTAACGTGTGATCGTCCGGTGGAGAAACGGAAAAGCGGGAAGGCGGTGCGGTCGAGATTCGACCGCACCGCCCTGGACAGCTGGCTCAGATCAGCTGCAACCGCTGGTCGAACCGCAGCCCTCGCAGATGTAGCAGGAACCGGCGCGCTGCATCTTCGTACCGCAGGAGAAGCACAGCGGGGCGTCGGCCTGGATGCCCAGCTGCATCTCCACCAGCTCGGCGCTGGTGTGGGCCTGCTGTGGGGCGGGCTTGGCCGCCTCGACCTCGGCCTTCGGCGTGGCGACCGCCTTCAGCTCCTGGGCGCGCGGCGCCGACTGCGCCAGACCCTCGACGTCGACCTCCTCCTCGGTCGGCTCGTAGGAGCCGGTCTCGAGGTGGCGCTGACGCTCCTCGGCGGAGTGGATGCCGAGCGCGGAGCGGGTCTCGAACGGCAGGAAGTCGAGCGCCAGGCGGCGGAAGATGTAGTCGACGATCGACTGCGCCATCCGCACGTCCGGGTCGTCCGTCATGCCGGCCGGCTCGAAGCGCATGTTGGTGAACTTCGAGACGTACGTCTCCAGCGGCACGCCGTACTGGAGGCCGACGGAGACCGCGATGGAGAACGCGTCCATCATGCCCGCGAGGGTGGAGCCCTGCTTGGACATCTTCAGGAAGACCTCGCCGAGACCGTCGTCCGGGTAGGAGTTGGCGGTCATGTAGCCCTCGGCGCCACCGACCGTGAAGGACGTGGTGATGCCGGGACGGCCCTTGGGGAGGCGCTTGCGGACCGGGCGGTACTCGATGACCTTCTCGACCGCCTCGCGGATGGTCGCCTCGGTCTTCTCCGTGACCTCGGCCTTCTCCTTCTCCTTGGTCTTCGCGGAGAGGGGCTGGCCGACCTTGCAGTTGTCGCGGTAGATGGCGAGCGCCTTGACGCCCATCTTCCAGGCCTCGAAGTAGACCTCTTCGACGTCCTCGACGGTCGCCGACTCCGGCAGGTTGACCGTCTTGGAGAGCGCACCGGAGATCCAGGGCTGGATCGCGGCCATCATGCGGACGTGGCCCATCGCGGAGATGGAGCGCTCGCCCATGGCGCAGTCGAACACCTCGTAGTGCTCGTGCTTGAGGCCGGGGGCGTCGATCACATTGCCGTGCTCGGCGATGTGGGCGACGATCGCCTCGATCTGCTCCTCCTGGTAGCCCAGGCGGCGCAGGGCCTGCGGGACGGTGCCGTTGACGATCTGCATCGAGCCGCCGCCGACCAGCTTCTTGAACTTGACCAGCGCGAGGTCGGGCTCAAGACCGGTGGTGTCGCAGGACATCGCGAGACCGATGGTGCCGGTCGGGGCGATGACGGACGCCTGGGCGTTACGGAAACCGTTCTTCTCACCGAGGCGCAGCACGTCCTGCCAGGCCTCCGTGGCGGCGGCCCAGATCGGCGTGTCCAGGTCGTCCATGCGGACGGCCTTGGTGTTCTCGTCGGCGTGCTGCTTCATGACCCGCAGGTGCGGCTGCGCGTTGCGGGCGTAGCCGTCGTACGGGCCGACGACCGCGGCGAGTTCGGCGGAGCGCCGGTACGACGTGCCGGTCATCAGGGAGGTGATGGAGCCGGCGAGGGCACGGCCGCCGTCGGAGTCGTAGGCGTGGCCGGTCGCCATCAGCAGGGCGCCGAGGTTGGCGTAGCCGATGCCGAGCTGGCGGAACGCGCGCGTGTTCTCGCCGATCTTCTGGGTCGGGAAGTCCGCGAAGCAGATGGAGATGTCCATCGCGGTGATGACGAGCTCGACGACCTTCGCGAAGCGCTCGACGTCGAAGGACTGGTTGCCCTTGCCGTCGTCCTTCAGGAACTTCATGAGGTTCAGCGAGGCGAGGTTGCAGGACGTGTTGTCCAGGTGCATGTACTCGCTGCAGGGGTTCGAGCCGTTGATGCGGCCGGACTCCGGGCAGGTGTGCCAGTGGTTGATGGTGTCGTCGTACTGGATGCCCGGGTCGGCACAGGCCCAGGCGGCCTCGGCCATCTTGCGGAACAGCGCCTTGGCATCGACCTCCTCGATGACCTCGCCGGTCATTCGGGACGTCAGGCCGAACTTGCCGCCCTGCTCCACGGCCTTCATGAACGTGTCGTTCACGCGGACCGAGTTGTTGGCGTTCTGGTACTGGACGGACGTGATGTCGTCGCCGCCCAGGTCCATGTCGAAGCCCGCGTCGCGCAGGGCGCGGATCTTCTCCTCCTCCTTCACCTTGGTCTCGATGAAGTCCTCGATGTCGGGGTGGTCGACGTCGAGGATGACCATCTTGGCGGCGCGACGCGTGGCGCCACCCGACTTGATCGTTCCCGCGGAGGCGTCGGCACCGCGCATGAAGGAGACGGGACCCGAGGCGTTGCCGCCCGAGGACAGCAGTTCCTTGGAGGAGCGGATGCGGGAGAGGTTCAGGCCGGCGCCGGAGCCGCCCTTGAAGATCATGCCCTCTTCCTTGTACCAGTCGAGGATCGACTCCATGGAGTCGTCGACGGACAGGATGAAGCAGGCGGACACCTGCTGCGGCTGGGGCGTGCCGACGTTGAACCACACAGGGCTGTTGAAGCTGAAGATCTGGTGCAGGAGGGCGTACGCCAGCTCGTGCTCGAAGATCTCCGCGTCGGCGGGCGAGGCGAAGTACTTGTAGTCCTCGCCGGCCTTCCGGTACGTCTTCACGATGCGGTCGATGAGCTGCTTGAGGCTCACCTCGCGCTGCGGGGTGCCGACGGCACCGCGGAAGTACTTGCTGGTGACGATGTTGACCGCGTTCACCGACCAGAAGTCGGGGAACTCGACGCCACGCTGCTCGAAGTTGACCGAGCCGTCGCGCCAGTTGGTCATGACGACGTCACGAAGCGCCCATTCCACCTCGTCGTACGGATGCACGCCGGGAGTGGTGTGGATGCGCTCGATACGCAGGCCCTTGTTCGCAGCCGCCTTGGTGCCCTTGGCGCGGGAACTCCGTGCCGGACCGCTCGCCGTCTCTGTCATGCCGCCTCCCTGTACGGGCGTAAACGCCCTGAAGTGCCCCGTTGTTCCCGTGGCACGATGTTCTGTCTGGTGTTGCGGGCACCCACTCGCTACCGCCCGCAACAGGTCCTGGTTCGCCGCCGTCCGGCCGGTCCGGGGTGCTGGCCCGGTCCGGCCCGCCGATCAGTCGGCGGCACGGGCGGGCTCGGGGACCTGAGCAGTCCCTCCGGGCCCGCGATCGTCTTCCTGGCTCCCCACGACGGCCTCGTCGCCGCCCTCAGCCTCGCCGCGGTCCTCGTCGTCCGCGGCGGGGGGTCCCGTGTCTTCCCTCAGCTCCGCGATCGCGGCCTCGAAGTCCTCGAGCGAGTCGAACGCCCGGTACACGGAGGCGAATCGCAGATATGCGACGAGATCGAGCTCCTGCAACGGGCCGAGTATGGCCAGCCCCACGTCATGGGTGGTCAACTCGGCGCTTCCGGTGGCCCGCACCGCCTCCTCGACCCGTTGGCCGAGCTGGGCGAGCGCGTCCTCGGTGACAGGCCGCCCCTGGCACGCCTTGCGCACGCCGTTGATGACCTTGGTACGGCTGAAGGGCTCGGTGACCCCGGACCGCTTGACCACCATCAGCGAGCACGTCTCCACGGTCGTGAAACGACGGGAGCAGTCCGGGCACTGGCGGCGCCTGCGGATCGACGTGCCGTCGTCGGTCGTACGACTGTCGACGACGCGGCTGTCGGGGTGCCTGCAGAAGGGGCAGTGCATGAACTCCCAACCTCCTCACAGCAGACTCAATAGCGTCGCTGAGCCCCATGGGCCCCTCGAAGCAGCCCCAAGCATAGGCGATCGCTGCGGGCGGGAAGACCCGGGGGACCACAACTTCTGGGCTGCTGTAGCAATCCAAGCACTACATGTAGGGATTGGCACGGCATACACGCCGTACACCCGTGTCGCGCCCGTATTGGCATGTGCCATACGACCGTCCCGGCTCCCGGCGAACACGACGCACAGCCGTATCGCTGCGGCGCATGCGGAGATACCGTGGGCGCCACAAGGAGGGGACGTGGGATTCCCGCACAGATGAGAGCCGGTACGGGGCCGACGGGACACCGGATGGCAGACTGGGGCGACAACCGGCGAGGTCGCCATCCGGCGGTGAAGAGTACAGCAATGGGCCCTTTTGTTCGGCAGGCGGCGCGTTAGCCATACACCCAGACACATGATCGCGTCAGGCGCTTCGCGATTTTTCACTCGAACGTGTGTTTGGCGCAACCTTTCGAAAGCAACTACCGTTGTCCAGCAGGGAGACCATCGAGAGGGGCCGACGTGACCACGACCGCAGACAGTGCCACCATCACTGCCCAGGACCGTACCCAGGGCCGACTCGAGCCGGTGCATGCGATGAACGAAGGCGTGAATCCCGAGGGGCACAAGCGCTCCCTGCCGGGCCGACCTCCAGGCATCCGGGCCGACAGCTCGGGACTCACCGACCGGCAGCGCCGGGTGATCGAGGTCATCAGGGACTCCGTCCAGCGGCGCGGCTACCCGCCGTCGATGCGGGAGATCGGTCAGGCGGTGGGCCTGTCCAGCACCTCGTCCGTCGCACACCAGCTCATGGCCCTGGAGCGCAAGGGCTTCCTGCGCCGCGACCCGCACCGCCCGCGCGCGTACGAGGTGCGGGGCTCGGACCAGGGCGCCTCGGTGCAGCCCACGGACACCGCGGGCAAGCCCGCCGCGTCGTACGTCCCGCTGGTGGGCCGGATCGCGGCCGGTGGCCCGATCCTCGCCGAGGAATCCGTCGAGGACGTGTTCCCGCTCCCCCGCCAGCTCGTCGGTGACGGTGAGCTCTTCGTGCTGAAGGTCGTCGGTGACTCGATGATCGAGGCCGCGATCTGCGACGGTGACTGGGTCACCGTGCGCCGCCAGCCCGTCGCCGAGAACGGCGACATCGTGGCCGCGATGCTCGACGGCGAGGCCACCGTGAAGCGCTTCAAGCGCGAGGACGGCCATGTCTGGCTGCTCCCCCACAACTCCGCGTACGAGCCGATCCCGGGCGACGACGCGACGATCCTCGGCAAGGTGGTCGCGGTTCTGCGGCGCGTCTGAGCACCGCGGACGGCCTCGCCGATCCGACCGGGCCCCGGAACCCCTGCGCCGGTTCCGGGGCCCTGCGTTCTTCGGCCTCGATGACGGGCCGTTGTGCGCATCGCCTGTGGGCCTGACCCGATGCCGGGGTCAGGCCCACAGGCGTTCACCCGAGCTCCGCCTGGGCTTTGTCGGCCTCGGCGGCTACCTCCGCCTGGGCTTTCTCCGCTTCCGCGGCGACCTCCGCCGCCTCCGCGGCCTTCGCCGCGGCATCGATCGCCGCCAGTGACTTCCGCACCTGGTTACGGTCCGTGGTGTACCAGAAGTCAGGCAGTGACGCCTTCAGATAGCTGCCGTACCGTGCCGTCGCCAGCCGCTGATCCAGTACGGCGACCACGCCACGGTCTCCCGAGGCGCGTACGAGGCGGCCGGCGCCCTGCGCCATGAGCAGGGCCGCGTGCGTGGCCGCGACCGCCATGAAGCCGTTGCCGCCCGCCTCCTCGACCGCCTTCTGCCGGGCGCTCATCAAGGGGTCGTCGGGGCGCGGGAACGGGATCTTGTCCATGACGACGAGCTGGCAACTGGGGCCGGGCACGTCGACACCCTGCCACAGCGACAGCGTGCCGAAGAGACAGGTCTTGGGGTCGGCCGCGAAGTTCTTGATCAGTTCGCCGAGCGTCTCCTCCCCCTGGAGGAGGATGGGGAACTCGGGGATACGGGAGCGCAGTTCCTCGGCGGCGAGCTGGGCCGCCCTCATGGAGGAGAACAGCCCCAGGGTGCGACCGCCGGCCGCCTGGATGAGCTCCGTGAGTTCGTCGAGCATGTCCACTCGGTCGCCGTCCCGCGCTGGGCGCGAGAGGTGCTTGGCGACGTAGAGGATGCCCTGCCGGGGGTAGTCGAAGGGCGAGCCGACGTCGATGCCCTTCCACTTCGGCAGGTCCTCGCCCTCGGTTCCTTCCGGAGCGAGTCCCAGGGACGCCCCCACGCCGTTGAAGTCGCCGCCCAGTTTCAGCGTCGCCGAGGTCAGAACCACGGAGCGGTCGGCGAACAGCTTCTCTCTCAGCAGGCCGGACACCGACATAGGGGCCACGCGCAGGGAGGCGCCGAAGCGGTCGTGGCGTTCATACCAGACGACGTCCCACTCCGAACCGTTGGTGATCCTCTCCGCCACGTCGTGCACCGACTCCACGGAGGCCAGCGCCTGTTTGCGGACCGCGTCCTCGTCCTGGACCGACTTGTCGCGGGTCGCGCCGATCGCGGAGATGACCGTACGGGCGGCGTCCCGCAGGGCCATCAGCGCGTAGCCGAGGTCCTCGGGGATCTCCTCCAGCCGGCCGGGCAACGCGAGCTCCATCAGCCGCTCGAAGCCCTCGGCGGCGGTCTGGAGCTGGTCGGCCGCCTTTTCGTTGACGAGCTTCGCAGCGCGGCGCACCGCGCGGTTGACCTGGCCGGGGGTGAGCTCGCCGGTGGCGACACCGGTGACCCGGGAGACCAGCTCGTGTGCCTCGTCGACGATCAGCACCTCGTGCTGGGGCAGGACGGGGGCGCCCTCGATGGCGTCGATCGCGAGCAGCGCGTGGTTGGTGACGACGACCTCGGCGAGCTTGGCGCGCTCGCGGGCCATCTCGGCGAAGCACTCGGCGCCGTACGCGCACTTGCTCGCTCCCAGGCACTCCCGGGAGGACACGGAGATCTGCGCCCAGGCACGGTCGGAGACGCCCGGCGTGAGGTCGTCGCGGTCACCGGTCTCGGTGTCCTGCGACCAGTCCCGAAGCCGCAGCAGGTCCTGGCCCAGCTTGCTGGTGGGCGCGGCGGCCTCGAACTGGTCGAAGAGGCCTTCCTCCTCGTCCTGCGGGACGCCTTCGTGGAGGCGGTGCAGACACAGGTAGTTCGACCGGCCCTTGAGCATCGCGAACTCCGGACGGCGGCGCAGCAACGGGTGCAGCGCGTCGACGGTGCGCGGCAGGTCGCGCTCCACGAGCTGTCTCTGCAGGGCCAGGGTTGCCGTCGCCACGACGACCCGCTCCCCGTGCGCGAGCGCGGGCACGAGGTAGCCCAGCGACTTTCCGGTACCGGTGCCGGCCTGCACCAGCAGGTGGGAACCGTCGTCGATCGCGTCCGCGACGGATTCGGCCATGGTCACCTGGCCGGGGCGCTCCGTGCCGCCGACGGCAGTGACGGCAGCATGCAGGAGTTCGGGGAGTGAGGGCTTCGTCATAGCGCGACCACCCTACGGCTCAGCACTGACAAAGGGGTGATCAAGGCGGGGACGAGAGGCGGGATCAAGACCGGGACCCCCTCGGGAGGCAGGGGGCGGAGGTCGGAGCGGCTCCACATCGGTTCGCATCGGTTCACGGAAGTCCGCATCGGTTCGACTTCGGCGGGGTCGGGTCCGGTAGGGACGGAACGGGACCGGACTGGACCGGACCGCGTCAGTCAGGACCGACTTCGATCAGACGGCGACCAAGATCGAGCACAATCCGGCCGGGCGGTGCGACGGCAGCCGCCCGCTGCGAACCGGGTTGAAAAAGTTTTGCGGTGAGTGGGAACCGACCCGGCACCAGCGGTGTACCAAAAGTGATTGCACGATGACGCGTTGCTACATCAGGTCGCGCAGGGATCGGTCTCGGATCACGAGGGCGGCCCGCTTGGCGGGCAGGTCCACCTCGGCGGAGAAGCGGAATCCTGCACTCAGAAAGGCGGTGACGGACGGAATGTTGCGAAGGTCGGGTTCCGCGACGACGCGGGCACAGGCAGGTCGCCTGTCGAGTACGAGATCGGCCACCGCTCTGAGAAGAGTGCTGCCGAGACCGCGCCCCCGGTCGGCGACCGTACCGACTAGGAGATGGATACCCGTGTCGTGCGGCCTGGCCGGATAGTGGCGGGCCAGCGGATCCAGGTCTGCCCGGTAGATCTCCCAGTAGCTCATCGGTGTGCCGTTCAGCACGCCCAGGCAGGGAACGCTGCGTCCGTCGTCGTCCAGTTGGGACCGCAGGTGCTCCTCCGTCACGTTCTGGGGCCCGGCCAGCTCCCAGAACGCGGCCACGGCGGGGTCGTTCATCCAGTGGCAGATGAGGGCAAGGTCCCGCTCGACGCGCACGGGCACAAGCTGGAACACGCCCGCCGGGGTCGTGATCGGCCCCCATTCGGCGACTCCGTCCAGGAGGTCGTAGGCGTCCGGGCGGAGTGAGGCGGAGGGTTCGACGCCGATGTGTCGGCTGTGCTGCCCCTGCCCCTGCCCGTGCGCGCGCCCCTGTTGGGTTCCGGTGTCCGTGTCGGTGTCGGTGTCACCTGTGCCGACGCCTGAGTCGGCGCGACCTGTCTCGATGAGCGCGATGAGTTCGTCCGGCAGACGCAGGTCGAGGGTGTCCTCGTGGTCGGCGCTGCGGTGAGCCTCCCGGGTGGTGCTGTCCTCCGTTTCCTCGCGGCGCGTGCTCCACTCAGCACCCTGGGCGGTGGTGCGGTCCCCGGTGTCCCCGTGGTCGGTCCGGGCGGTGTGGCCCTCGCCCCGGCTGGAACAGGTGCCGTCGCCGACGTCGGGCACTGGGGTGGAAACGGCGTCGGCGGTCGCGTCGGTGGGAGACACGGGGGCGCTCCTCTCAGAAGGCGGGGCGGGTCATGTTCCTCAGGAGTGAAGGGGGTTGGCGATGGTGACGTAGACGGACTGGGTGTCGACCGGGCCGACGAGTTCGTCCAGGCCGTGCACGCGGGTCAGCAGGTTGGCCTTGCAGCGCAGGACGGGTGAGTCGAGCAGGTGGCCGGGAAGCGAGGTGCGCAGTGGGGAGGGCCCAGAGGCCGCGTCGGTGAGGAAGCGGCGGAAGGCGGCGAGCAGCAGCCGTTCGTCGGCCAGGTGCTGGGACCCGAAGGCACCGATGAGGCCGAGGACGTTGTTGATCGCGAGGTAGTAGGCGAAACGCTCGTCGGTGACCTCGTCGGAGACGAAGGTGTCGCTGTGTGTGCCGATGCCGGGCAGCCGAGCGTCGAGTTCCGCCCGTCGGGACTCACGGAAGTAGTAGCCCTGGTTGTCGCGGTAGCGGCCGCCGGCGGGCCAGCCGTCGCCGTCCAGCAGGACCAGGGTGTTCTGCTGGTGTGCCTCCAGCGCGATCCCCGCCTCCCCATCGAGCCACAGCACCGGGCGGACGACGTGTTCCAGGTAGCGCAGGAACCACTCGGCGGCCACAGCGCCTCGCGGACGGCCGGTGCGGGCGGCGAGGCGGGTGACGACCTCGGCCAGCCGGGACCGCCAGGCCGACCTGTCCGTCTCCGGGCGTTCCTTGCCCGAGGCGTCCGTGCCCTGTTGGCCCCTGCCCGGACGACTCCTGTCCGGCCGACCCGTGCCCGGCCGACTCCTGCCCTGACCGTCCTCCGTGGCGCCGGCCCGGGCGACGGGGCGAGGTGAGACCAGTCCGGCGATGCAGGTGACGTCGTGGGAGGGGGTGAACGGGTTGTGCCGGATCACTACGTCGATTCCGAGGACCGGATTGCCGTCGGGCCCGTCGACGGCGAGCCAGGCCGGGTCGCGGACGATGTCGAACGCCGGGTGGGCTGCCTGCCACTCCTGGGACAGGCCGCTGCGAAGGAGCCGGTGCACCTCGACACCGCGGTGGAGTTCCTTGCGCAGGTTCTCGCGGCGGGAGTTGGTGATGCGCAGGCCCAGGGACAGCTTGAGCATGGCGGGGGCGCCGGAGCGGTGAACAGTGCGTACGGAGGAGGTGGGGTGCCAGGGGGAGCCGTGGGTGCCCAGGTCCTGGAGCAGTCCGGTATCGAAGAGCGGGGCGGTCTCGGAGCGGTGCCTGATCTCGCGGAGTTGCCAGGGGTGCAGTGGCAGGGCTGTGCGTCCGTCGGGGAGCGAGAGGTCGGGGCCGGCCAGTCGCTGGGTGAGCTGAGGGGCGGTGACGGGACGGCCTCGTTCGGTCCAGGCCGAGTCGGTGGCGAGGAGGGAGGGGTCGACAGCCAGCCAGTGCAGGCGGAAGGAGCCGCGCAGTTCCGGTGAGTACAGGGCCGCTTCGGCATCGGAGAGACCTTCGCGGCTCTTTGGTGCCGGGTGCAGAGGGTGGCCGAGGACGAGTGCCTGCTCGGCGGTGAGGAAGAGGTCAGAGCCGTCGTCGGGGTCCTTGCGGCGCTCGCGGACGAAGGTGGCGGTGCGGCGGGCCGAATCCGCCACGCGGGCCACGAGTTCGGCGCCGCCTGTGGAGGCAGAGGTCTCCGTCTGCACCGACTCGCGGGTGAGGAGTGCGGCGACGGTGACCGCGTCGGCCGGCGGGGCCTTGTCGGAGGCGTCGGCGAGGCGGGGGTGGCCGAAGCGGTGCCATCCCGTCGGGGACCAGTAGTGGACGGGGACGAGGAGGGACGTGCCAGTGGCGGGGAGGGGGATGCGGAG
>NZ_LJBR01000528.1 GCF_001282115.1 Streptomyces sp. NRRL B-24085
GGGCCTGGGGAAGGAGGGGGCAGACCTCTGCCGGATAACCGCGCCGGCGCCGCCGCCCCGATGCGCGGCCGCTATGTCACCGGGTTTCCGGGCGGCAGGCACGCCTTCCGCATGGCTGTGCTCGCCGAGACCGGGGACCGGCCCGCCAAGTTCTGGGCCGGCTGGGGCACCCGCCCATGATCTGAGAGGCCCGGGGCCCGGGACAGGACGAGGGTCCCGGTCGTTCACCTCCGCCGACCGGGACCCTCTCGCGTCCCACGGATCCGGCCACGACGGCGACACTCCCCCGAGTTGCGCGTCGTACGCGCGCGCCCTCGGGCCAGATCCGATGATGTGATCACATCAGGTTGCGCCAACAAATCGCTAACATGTGGCCAACACATCTACGTTTTGTGAGCAGCCGGTTGGCGTGAAGCAGACGGCGGTGATGGGGGACCGACGGTGTGCAACCGCGGGGCGACAACGGCTTCCGGCAGTGGCCGGTGCCGGACGGCTGGCGGGAAACCGTCGTGAAGAGGGCGGGTTTCCGCCAGAAGTGGGCGGCGTGATGGGGCGCGGATCGCAGTCGGGGCTGCGGTTCGGACTGCTCGGGCCGCCGATTCTGTACGACGGCCAAGGCGGCGGCGTACGCATGGTCGGCAGCCGCAAGCAGCGGATTCTGCTGGCCGCCCTGCTTCTCGAAGCCGGCCGGGTCGTCTCCACCAAGGCCCTCAAGGAGGCGCTGTGGGGGAGCACACCGCCCGCCTCGGCGAAGGCCTCGCTCCACAACCACGTCTCACGGCTGCGGCGACTGCTGGACGATCCCGAACGACTCCAGGCGGTGGCCCCCGGCTATCTGCTGCGCGTCGCGCCGGGTGAGCTCGACGTCCAGGTCTTCGAGAGCCACGCCGCCCGGGCCCGTGGCGCCCACGCCGACGGGAACTGGAATGAGACCGTCCGGGCCTGTGCGGCCGCGCTCGCGCTGTGGCGGGGCGCGCCGCTGACCGGAGTTCCCTCCGAACTCGCCGGATACGCCCTGGTCCAGCGCCTGGAGGAGGCCCGGCTGCTGCTCCTGGAGTGGCACTACGACGCCGAACTCGCCCTCGCCGACACCCGTCCGGGCGCCCTCGTCCCCGAACTCTCCGCACTGGCCGCCGAACACCCGCTGCGCGAGTCCTACCACCGCCAGCTCATGCTCGCCCTCCACCGCACCGGCCGCCAGGCCGAGGCCCTCGCCGTCCACCGCGACCTGCGCACCCGCCTGATCGAGGAACTCGGCGTGGAACCGGGCCCGGCGGTCCGCGAGGCACATGTGCAGGTGCTGCGCGAAGGAGACGGCGGCGGCGAGTCCGGTGCCGGTACCCGTACCGGCACCGATCAGCCGACGGCGGACCGTCGCCGGCGCCCCCGGCCGGACTCCTCGGAGAAGGGCGAGACGGAGCGTCCGGCCGCAACTGGGCTTCCGAGGGGGGACGTTGATGCCGACGAGGGGCCCCGGGGGACCGGGTCGGCCTCCCCCGGCGCACCTCCCGCAGGCGCTACGCGCGGAGACGCCTCACCCGCCCTCCCGCCGTCACCCCATGCC
>NZ_LJBR01000529.1 GCF_001282115.1 Streptomyces sp. NRRL B-24085
CCCCACGCCTCCGGCCGGCCCTTCGCGGACCGCGCCCCCCAGCGGCTGCCGCACGCCCAGGACTGGGCCGCCGAAGTCGCCGCCGGCATGGACGCGGGCGTGCGGATCTCGCTCCGCCTGGACCTGCCGGCGTACAACCTGTTCAACGCCGAGGCCGACGGTGTGCGCAGCGCCGGCGCCGCGATCGTCCAGGTGCACAGCCTCGCCGACCCGACCCTGGTGACCGACGCGGCGGCCCTGTGGGCGGGGGACGCCGACGCCGTCTTCGGGCCACGCGCCCGCGTGGACGCGGCCCTCGCCGTGCGCCGCGCCGCACGGGTCTGGCCGCCCCTGGACCGGCTCTCCGAGCAGGACGTACCCGACGTACTGGCCCTGTCCGACGAGGAGTTGGGCGACCTGCTCGGCGTGGCAGCGACCCGGCTCGCGGCGGCCGGAGTGGCGGTCCACTGGCCGCGGGACCTGGCGCAGGACCTCACCGCCGCGGCGGTCGTACGCCCCGCCCCGGGCTCGGCGACCGACGGGACCGGTTTCTTCGAGAGCGAGGAACTCCTCCAGTTCCGCTGGCAGTTGGCTCTCGGCGGCGACCCGCTCAGCGAGGCCGAGATGGACGCGCTGGCCGAGGCCCACCGCCCCGTCGTGCGCCTCAGGGACCAGTGGGTGCTGGTCGACCCCGCCCTCGTGCGCAAGGCCCGCAAACGCGAACTGGGCCTGCTGGACCCGGTCGACGCGCTCTCCGTGGCCCTCTCCGGCAGCGCGGAGGTCGACGGCGAGACGGTGGAGGCGGTGCCGGTCGGAGCGCTCGCCGCCCTGCGCGACCGCCTGACGGCCGGGGTGCGCCCCGCCGAACCGCCCGCGGGCCTGCACGCCACCCTCCGCGACTACCAACTCCGCGGTCTCGCCTGGCTGGACCTCATGACCTCCCTCGGCCTCGGCGGCTGCCTCGCCGACGACATGGGACTCGGCAAGACCATCACCGTCATCGCCCTGCACCTGCGCCGGGCCCGCCGCGAGCCGACCCTCGTCGTCTGCCCCGCCTCCCTCCTGGGCAACTGGCAGCGGGAGATCACCCGGTTCGCGCCCGGCGTCCCCGTGCGCCGCTTCCACGGCACGGACCGCAGCCTGGACGACCTCGACGGCGGCTTCGTCCTCACCACCTACGGCACCATGCGGGCAGCGGCGGCGAGGCTGGCCGAACAGCACTGGGGCATGGTCGTCGCGGACGAGGCCCAGCACGTGAAGAACCCGTACTCGGCCACCGCCAAGGCCCTGCGCACCATCCCGTCGCCCGCGCGCGTGGCCCTGACCGGAACCCCGGTCGAGAACAACCTCTCGGAGCTGTGGGCCCTGCTCGACTGGACCACACCGGGACTCCTCGGCCCCCTGAAGTCCTTCCGCGCCCGCCACGCGCGCGCGGTGGAGAACGGCGAGGACGAGGAGGCCGTGACCAGGCTGGCGAGGCTGGTGCGGCCCTTCCTCCTGCGCCGCAAGAAGTCCGACCCGGGCATCGTGCCCGAGCTGCCGCCCAAGACGGAGACGGACCACCCGGTCCCGCTCACGCGTGAACAGGCCTCGCTGTACGAGGCGGTGGTGCGCGAGTCGCTGCTGGCGATCGAGACGGCACAGGGCATCGCGCGCCGGGGCCTGGTCCTGAAGCTGCTGGGCGCGCTGAAGCAGATCTGCGACCATCCCGCGCTGTATTTGAAGGAGGAGGTACCGCCAACGGCCGGTGAGCGCCTGGTCGCCCGCTCCGGCAAACTGGCCCTGCTGGACGAGCTGCTGGACACCCTGCTCGCGGAGGACGGCTCGGCCCTCGTCTTCACCCAGTACGTGGGGATGGCCCGCCTGATCACCGCCCACCTCGCCGCCCGCGCAGTCCCGGTGGACCTGCTGCACGGCGGGACGCCGGTGCCGGAGCGCGAGCGCATGGTGGACCGCTTCCAGAGCGGTGCGATCCCGGTGCTCGTGCTGTCGTTGAAGGCGGCGGGCACCGGCCTCAACCTCACCCGCGCGGGTCACGTCATCCACTTCGACCGCTGGTGGAACCCGGCCGTCGAGGAACAGGCCACCGACCGCGCCTACCGCATCGGCCAGACCCAGCCCGTCCAGGTCCACCGCCTCATCACCGAGGGCACCGTGGAGGACCGCATCGCCGAGATGCTCGAAGCGAAGCGTGCCCTCGCCGACGCGATCCTCGGCTCCGGCGAGTCCGCGCTCACCGAACTGACCGACCGCGAACTGACCGACCTCGTCACCCTCCGGAGGCAGTCATGACCCCGGGCCCGGCCGACGAGGTCCGCCGAGCCCTGCGGGAGGCCCGGGAGCGGGCGGCTCGGGGACAGGACTTGGCGGGCCAGGGGAGTACAGGTTCGGCAGGGGAGGCCGAGGGCTCTGCCGCGTCCGAGGGCGGAAAGGACACGGGACACGGGGCTGCGCCGGCTGTGGAGGGCCGCGGGGGCGACGGGGCCGGGAGTTCGCGGGCCCGGGGCGCGGACGACGGTGTGGTGCCGGGTGCGGAGAACCACGGGGCCGAGAAAGCCGGCGGTGCCGCGTCACGGGCCGCGGACGTCGGTGTGGTGCGGGCCGAAACCCCTGCGGCCGGGCGGATCGGTGGTCCGGCGGTGGGCGACGAGGCGGCGTCGGCTGCGGGAAGCCGTGCAGGGGAGGCGATCGGGAACCCGGCACACGGGGCGCCGGACACGGAGAGCCGCGCAGTCGGGAAGTCCGGGAGCTCCGCCATGCACGGCAACGAGCTCCATGCCGACGAGGAAGACCGCAGCCTCGCCGGGAAGGAAGCGGCTGACTCCGCAGCGCGGACCGCGGCCACGGGCTCGGACCACGAAGCCGACCATGGCGCGGCGCACCGGGGGAGCGGAGACCGGTCAGGTACCGGCGGCGGGCAGGACGCGGACGGCACGCTGACCGAGGACTCCGAAGCCAACCCCGCCCCGGCCGGGCCCCGGCCGGGTGACGCGGCTCGCGCGGCCCTGCGCGAAGCCGTCGCGGCGCGGCGAGCCGCGACGGCGGGCCGGTCCGGGACAGGGCCCGGCAGTACAGGGGACGCGGAGTCCGGTTCCGCCGGGCCCCCGCAGTCCCGCGCACCCCGACCGGAAACCGCCACGACCCGACCCGCGTCGGACTCCGGCACGACCGGTGCCCCGCGTCCGTCCGGCGCGGGCGCCCTCCCCGCCACCGTCCCCACCTCCTCCGCAGAGTCCACGGAAGCCCAGTCGGCCGCAGACCCCCGCGACGACCTGCCTGCGGAGCAACCCGGCGCACGCCCCGCCGATGCCGCCCGCGAAGCGCTGCGCGCCGCACGCAAGAGGCGGGCGGACGCCGAGGCGGCGGAAGCGGAAGCCGCCCACGCACGTCGCTCCCGCAGGGCCACCCCGCCGTCCGCGTCCCGGGAGCGGGGCCGGACGCCGAGCACAGCCTCCGGCGTCCGGGCGCGTGGCGTACGGGAGCTGCTGGCCGACGCCTTCCGGATGCCCGACCACGCGGACCAGCCGGGGCAGGACCACGCTCCCGCACCCGACGCAAGCCTCCCGGCCGCCGAACCCTCCGCGGCAACCGCCTCCGACGAGCACCCC
>NZ_LJBR01000053.1 GCF_001282115.1 Streptomyces sp. NRRL B-24085
GAGGAACGGCCGGAGTCCGTACCGGGCAGCGCGGCCACGATGCCGGCCGTGAGGGCGGCGGCCACCAGTGCTGCCACGGCGCCCGAGACCGCCGTACGACGGCGTCGGATCCGTCGGCCGCCGGCGACGGCCGCGTCGGTGACGCTGGGCAGGGCCGGTTCCCGCCCGCCGTCGAGGATCGCCTCGAAGGCGTCCCGCACGCGGCCGCCCTCCCCGTACTCGTCCGTGTCGTACATCTGCCGCCTCACCTCCCGCTCGTCTCGCCCGCCAGGCCCTCGACGAGCCCGCGCAGCCGGACGAGCCCGCGGGCGCTCTGGCTCTTGACCGTGCCCGGGGTCACGCGCAGCGCCTCGGCGGTCTGCTCCACACTCCAGTCCTCCCAGAACCGCAGTACCAGGACCGCCCGGTAGCGGGGCGGCAGTTGCATCAGCGCGGCCTGCATCACCAGCCGCAGCTCGGGCGTGACCGGCGGCTCCGCGGGCCCCGGCTCCGGCACCTCCTCCGTCGGCTCCTCCCGCCAACCGCGCTTGCGGTACTGGTCGATGAAGACGCGGGTGAGGATCGTACGGGCGTATGCCTCGACGTTGCCGTCGCGGCGGACCCGGCCCCAGGAGGCGTACAGCTTCATCAACGTCGTCTGGGTGAGGTCCTGGGCCTGGTGCCAGTCCCCGCACAGCAGGTACGCGCTGCGTCGGAGCTGCCCCTGCCGGGCCTCGGCGAACTCCCGGAACTCCCGCTCCCGGACTGCTTCCCGCACCCGCCCCGACCCTCCGCCGAACCCGTCACACCTGTCCCTGAGAGGTACGGCGGGACGCTCCGCGAGGTTGCACGCCCCCGCGAGAAAAGTTTCCGCACCGGTCCGTGCAACCCGTCCCGGCCGCCGTCCCGTACTCCTCTCACGCAACCGACCGACCACAGAGGAGCAGCCTTGACCAACCGTCGTGCCATCCGACCCACCCGCCGCCTCCTGATCGGCGTCCTCGCGGGAACCGCCGTGGCCGTGGGCGGCTGGGCCGCCCTCGCCGGCGCCGCCACGGGCTCCGCCACACCGTCACCGACGTCGGCCCCTTCCACGGCCCCGTCACCGGTCCCGTCCACGGCACCCTCGGCGGCGCCGTCACCGGTCCCGTCCGCGCGGCCGTCCGAGCCGAGCCCGGTCCCGGCCGCACCGACGACTGTGCCGAGCCCGGTGCCGACGGTCGTGCCGAAGGAGCGGCCGTCGACCGCCCCGAGCCCCGCCCCCGCGGAACCGACCTCAGCACCGAGCCCGGTGCCGTCGGTCGCGAAGGGATCGTCGAAGTAGGGGGCGCAGAGGGGCTGCGGCGGACATAGTGTTTGCGCCGGGGCCCAGGCTGTGACTCGCGCGGTTGTCATGCGGTCACCGTCATAGTCAGGCCCCGTCGTCGACAGCACCGGGTGAGGAGCCGTCGGCCACCCCGGCCGGGGTGGTCCTTGTGCCGGGGCCGCGGCCGGGGCCGGTCGCCGGCCGCGGTTGCGGGGCGGGCGTCTTCCCAGGCCATCGGAGACGCTGGTGGCAGAGGGCGGGTGCCGTCGTGTGGCGGGGCCAGGCGGGGGAGGAGCCGGTGGCCGGCCGCCGTTGAGGTGAGGTGGGGAACCGCCGGGTTCGTCGCAGTGCGGGTGGGGCGTCGTGAGCCGGAGCGTTGGCGGTCCGGCGTGACCCGCTGGGCCTGTGACGCGCCGCCGTGGCCGTGCGGTCGTCGGCATGGGCCGGGCCCGTCGGTGCCGGGCCCGGTACCCGTCCCTGGTGTCCGCGCCGGTGGCGTCGTCGCAGGGCCCGCCGCCCCCCCCGGACGGGAGGCGTTGGGGCCGCTTCCACTACGGGCCTGCCGGTCGGGGTGTCTCCCGGTGGAACGCCCACCGGAGTTCCGGTTCCACCACGCACCGCAGGGCTCGGCGGACCGGTGGGGTGCACAGGGTGGTCACGACCGCCGCGGCGGCGAGGGTGAGCGCGGCCACGCCGAGCGGGGTGTGCAGCCAGGGCGGCCCGTACCAGCCCCAGAAGCGGGCGCCCTGGACGAGGAAGCCGTGCAGCAGGTAGCCGTAGAGCGTGCCCTCGCCCAGCGCGGTGAACCAGGTCCGCCGCCCCGGCACCAGCGCGAGGAAGCAGCCGACGAGGACCAGCGAGCACCCGAAGGCGACCAGCGTCATCACCGGCCCCGACCAGCCGGGCGCGCCCAGCTCGCGGGCGCTGTCCCGGTGGTAGAACCAGGCCCCGCTCATCCGCGGCACCGCCCAGTACGCCGCCACGAGCGCGACCGCGAACACCGGCCCGGCGAGCAGCCGTACCGTCCGCCGGCGGACCAGCCGGAAGTGCTCGGGCCCGAGCGACAGACCCAGCACGAAGTACGGCAGGAACTGAAGGACGCGCTGGAGGTCGAGGTCGTCCCCGATGGAGGGCGTGAGGGTCGCCAGCATCGCCACGGCCAGGGCGACCGGCACCGGATGCCGCACCCGCTTCCACAGGGGGGTGGTCAGCCGCCACACGAACAACGCCACCAGGAACCACGTCAGGTACAGCGGGTCCAGCAGACTCACCGGCCGGCCGGGCTCCTGGTCCGTCCACCGGGTGAAGAAGGTGTACGCCGTCTCGAACACGACGTACGGCACGACGAGCCCGGTCACCAGCCGCCGCAGCTTCCCGGGACTCGCGTCGAAGTTCCGCGAGAAGTATCCGGAGACGACGATGAACGCCGGCATGTGGAAGGCGTACACGAGCAGGTACAGCGCGGACACGCCCCGGCTCCCGTCCCGCAGCGGCTCCCACGCGTGCCCCACGGCGACCAGGACGATCGCCAGGTACTTGGCGTTGTCGAAGAAGGCGTCGCGCTCCGCGGGCCGCCGCCGCGCCGCGAGTCCTTCCCGAGGGGCGGCCGTGACAAGGTGCTCGTGCATGCCCGGCGCCTCACCGCTGCGGAGACGGCCCAAACTCCGTACCTGTGTTCCGGCCGTCCCCCGCGGGGCGGACCCTCAGGCAGCCGTTTGCAGCGCTTCCCGGCCCGTCACCTCGCCGCCCGGCGCCGCCGCCAGGGCCACGGGTCCCGGTGTGCGGCGGGCCCGTACGAGGAACCCCGCGCCGATCACTCCGGCGATGAGCAGCCCACCGGTCACGAGGGCCCCGCGTGCCCCGGCCAGTTCCATGAGCAGGCCCAGCGCGGGCGGGCCGCCGAGGCTCCACACCGTGCCGATGCTGTTCCACGCACCGAGGACGCGCCCGCGCAGATGAGGGGGCGGGTCGGTCTGGAGCACGGCCGTTCCGGCGGTGTCGGAGACGGACTCCAGCACGGCCATGGGCAGGACCAGCACCAGCAGGACGGCCACCGACGGCGAGAGCCCCGCCGCCAGTTGCAGCAGCGCGCCCGCGGCGGCCAGGGTGCCCACCAGCCGCACGGAGGGCCGCCGCAGCCGGGCACCGAGGAACGCGCCCAGGATGCCGCCGACGGCGAGGACCACGGAGACCGTGCCGAAGGCCCCCGCACCGCCGGCGAGCGGCCCGGTGACGAGCACGGCCAGGGTCAGCCCGTAGTTGCGGCCGAAGACCGCGCTGATCCCGGTGACGCCGGCGAGCGCCACCAGCCGGGGCCGGCGCGCGAAGAAGCGCAGGCCGCCGCGGACGGTCGGGTCCGGGTCGGCCACGGTCCGCGCGGTGACCGTGCCGGGTCCGGCCGCCGGCGCCGCACCGGGCGCGGGGCGCAGGAACGGCACGACCGCGGCGACGAACAGGAAGGACAGCCCGTTGGCCGCGTACGCGGCGGCCGTGCCGAGGAAGCCGACCGTCACCCCGGCCAGGGCGGTCCCGACGAGCCGGCCGGCACTGTGCACCAGTGCGCCGACGCCGATGGCGGAGGGGACGTCCTCGGGCGGGACGAGGTCGTTGCCCAGCAGGGCGCACGCCGGTCCGTCGACGGTGGCGACGGTGCCGGTCACGGCGGCCAGCACCAGCAGGGACGTCATGTCGAGCCGGTCCAGCGCCACGAGGACGGCCGTGACGAAGGCGACCGCGCCGAGGAGGGTCTGGCTGACGGCCGCGGTCAGCTTGCGCGACCAGCGGTCCACGGCCGCTCCGCCCAGCAGGCTCATGAAGAGGGCGGGACCGGCCTGGACGGACATCGACAGCCCCGTCGCGGCGGCGGACCCGGTGATCTGGAGGACGAGCAGGTTCTGCACGGTGAGCTGCATCCAGGTGCCGACGTTCGACACGAGGTTCGCGACGGACCACCAGCGCATGCTGCGGTGTCTCAGGGAGCGCCACGGCGAGCGCGACGCCGCCCGGGGCGGGACCGCGGCGGCCGGGGCGGCGGCAGGGCAGGCGGGAACAGGGGCTGAAGACACAGTGGAGTACCCGGGAGACGAAGAGGCAGGTCAGACAGGTAGGCGAAACCGAGGAACGCCGGCTGCACTGCGCGGCCGTCCACCGAGTCGGTCACGGCGCGCACCATCGTGACAGACCGGCCCGGCCCGCCGGCCGCGGTGCGTCGCGCGAGAGCGTCCTGACGGGCCCAACTGCCGCACACCCGCACGCCACTTGCCCGGCTGAGTGCGGTTGCTCACAGGAGGAGAGCAGAGTTCAACGCATGGAGCCGGCCCGCGCCGCATCGACCGGGCGTCCCCGTCAGCGGTCGCGCGGGATCGGACCTATCGGCACAATAGGCATCAAAGCGTGAAAGCAGCTGGCGCGGGACTCTCGCTCCTCTCCGTCGGGAAAACGGCGGCCGCGACCAGCCAGGCCCTGTTCCAGACGCACGTTCCGGTGCGTCCCGACCACCCCTGTTCTTTCACTCCCCTCCACAAAGCCGCTCGCACCGCCGCGCGAGCACGGCTGAAGGACGTCCCATGACTGATGCCACTCCTCGCGTGCCCTGGCGCCGTGCCCTGGTGACCGGCGGCGCCGGCTTCCTCGGCAGCCATCTGTGCGAGCGCCTGCTGGATTCAGGGGTCGAAGTCGACTGCGCGGACAACCTCTCGTCCGGAGCGCGCCGGAACATCGCCCACCTGGAGGGCCGCGCCGGATTCAGGTTCGTGGAGTGCGACGTCTCCGCGCCCGAGTGCCTGGGGCGCCTGCCGGGACCGTACGACGTCGTCCTGCACTTCGCCTGTCCCGCCTCGCCCGCCGACTACCTGCGGCTGCCCCTGGAGACGCTCGACGCGGGCAGCCTCGGCACCCGCACCATGCTGGCCCTCGCCGAACGCGACCGGGCCCGCTTCCTGCTCGCCTCGACCTCCGAGGTGTACGGCGACCCCCTGGTGCACCCGCAGCGCGAGGACTACTGGGGCAACGTCAACCCGGTGGGTCCGCGCAGCGTGTACGACGAGTCCAAGCGGTTCGCCGAGGCGCTGGTCACCGCTCATGTACGCGTCAAGGACGCCGACGCGGGCATCGTCCGCCTGTTCAACACCTACGGGCCGCGCATGCGCGCCCACGACGGCCGAGCCGTGCCGACGTTCGTCTGCCAGGCACTGGCCGACGAGCCCCTGACGGTGGCGGGCGACGGCAGCCAGACACGGTCCCTGTGCTACGTCGACGACACCGTCGACGGAATCCTGCTGGTGGCCGCGAGCCGCTCGGTACGGCCAGTGAACATCGGCGGCACCGACGAGGTCGCGGTCCGCGACATCGCCCGCCGGGTGGTGGAACTGGCGGGCTCCTCCTCACGCATCGAGTTCGTCGACCGCCCCGTCGACGACCCGCAGCGCCGCCGCCCGGACACCCGGCTGGCCCGTGAACTGCTGGGCTGGACGCCCAAGGTGCCCTGGGAGGAAGGCATCAAGCAGACCATCGCCTACTTCGCCGCGGCGCGGCCGACGCGGGAGCCGATCAGGCAGCTCTGAGCCCGCGCGCCGAGAAGTCGTCCACCACGCCGCCCCGGAGGAACCTCATGCGTGTCCTGGGAATCAACGCCCTCTTCCACGACCCGGCCGCCGCCCTGGTCATGGACGGCAGGATCGTGGCAGCCGCGGAGGAGGAGCGCTTCAGCCGTCGTAAGCACGGCAAGCGGCCCATCCCCTTCTCCGCGTGGGAGCTGCCCGAACTGTCCGCCCGCTGGTGCCTGGAGCAGGCCGGCCTCACCCCGGCCGACCTCGACGCGGTCGCCTACTCCTACGACCCCGAACTCGCCCGCCCAGCAGACCAGTTGGGCCTGGACGACCCCTGGGACCGGCTGCGCCAGGAGTACGCCCGGCGGGCCCCCGAGTTCCTGGCGGAGGCGCTGCCCGGACTCGACCCGGGCAAGGTGCGCTTCGTCCCGCACCACGTCGCCCACGCCGCCTCCGCCGGGCAGGCCTCCCCCTACCCGGACTGCGCCGTCCTCGTCCTGGACGGCCGCGGCGAATGCGGCTCCCACCTCGCGGGCCGCTACGCCCGCCGCGAGCTCGCCGTGCTGGGGACGCAGTCGCTGCCCGACTCCCTGGGCCTGTTCTACGAGGACCTCACCCAGCACCTCGGCTTCCTGCGCAGCAGCGACGAGTTCAAGGTGATGGCCCTGGCGTCGTACGGCCGCCCGCGCTTCCTCGACCAGCTGCGGGAGTACGTCCACCTGGAGGGGGAGGGCGGCTTCCGGGCCCGGCCGGTCCCCTGGTCCTCGCTGGTCCCCCCGCGTGCGGCGGGCGCCCCGTGGACCGAGGACCACGCCGACGCCGCCGCCAGCGCCCAGGCGTGCCTGGAGGAGGTCCTGCTCGGCCTGGTGCGCTGGCTGCACGAGCGCACCGGCGAGGAGGTGCTGACGCTGGCGGGCGGTGTGGCGCTCAACTGCGTGGCCAACACCCGGCTGCACCGGGAGGGCCCCTTCGACCGCATCTGGGTGCAGCCCGCGGCCGGGGACGCGGGCACGGCCCTCGGCGCCGCGCTGCACGTCGCCCACCAGAAGGAGACGGTGGAGGCCATGCCGACGGCCGCCCTGGGGCGCGGCTGGAGCGACGAGGAGCTGCGGGAATGGCTGGAGCGTGCCGCCGTCCCCTACGAGGAGCCCGCCGACATCGCCGAAACCGTCGCCGAGGAGCTCGCCCGGGACGGCATCGTGGCCTGGTTCCAGGGACGCAGCGAGTACGGCCCCCGGGCCCTCGGCCACCGGTCGCTGCTGGCCCACCCCGGCCGGCCCGGGAACCTGGAACGCCTCAACGCGGTGAAGGGCCGGGAGGAGTTCCGTCCGGTCGCCCCCATGGTGCTGGCGGAGCGGGCGGCGGAGCTCTTCGACGGGCCCCTGCCCAGCCCCTACATGCTGTTCGTGCACGAGGTCGCCGCCGAGTGGCGCGAGCGCATCCCGGCCGTCGTCCACGTGGACGGCACGGCCCGCATCCAGACCGTGGACCGCGACGCGGAGCCGCTGGTGGCCCGGATGATCGAGGGCTTCGAACGGCGCACGGGGCTGCCCGTGGTGGTCAACACCAGCCTCAACACGGCCGGCCGGCCCATGGTCGACGACCCGCGGGACGCCCTGGAGTGCTTCGGCTCCGCGCCCGTGGACCTGCTGGCCCTCGGGCCGTTCGCGATCCGGCGGAAGGGCATGTTCGCATGACGGACACCCCCTCCTTCTCCTCCGCACCGGCCTACGCCGTCGTCGTGCCGACGATCGGACGGCCCTGTCTGGCCGACTGCCTGCGCGCGCTCGCCGCCGCCACCGGTCATCCCCCCACCGAGGTCGTCGTGGTCGACGACCGCCCGGACCCGGCCGGGGAGCTGCCGCTGGCTGCCGCGGGCGTCCTGCGCGGGCGGGTGCGGACCCTGCGCAGCGGCGGACGCGGCCCCGCGGCCGCCCGCAACACGGGCTGGCGCACGGTCACCGCCCCCTGGACCGTCTTCCTCGACGACGACGTCCAGGTGCTCCCGGACTGGTCCCGCCTGCTCGCCGAGGACCTCACGGCGGCCGACGCGACCACCGGCGGCATCCAGGGCCGGCTGTCCGTCCCGCTGCCCGCCGACCGCCGGCCCACGGACTGGGAACGCGGCACGGCCGGCCTGGAAAGCGCCGCCTGGGCCACGGCGGACATGGCCTACCGCACCGCCGCCCTGGCCCAGGTCCACGGTTTCGACGAGCGGTTCCCCCGGGCCTTCCGCGAGGACGCCGACCTCGCGCTGCGGGTGCGGGACGCCGGCTGGACGCTGCGCCGCGGCCGGCGCACCACACGGCACCCGGTGCGCCCGGCCGACCCCTGGGTGTCGGTACGGACCCAGCGCGGCAACGCGGACGACGCCCTGATGACCCGCCTCCACGGGCGCGACTGGTGGATCCGCGCCGGTGCGCCCCGCGGACGGCTCACCCGGCACGCGCTGGTGACCGCCGGCGCGCTCCTCGCGGCCGGGTGCGCGGCGGCCGGCAGGCCCCGCGCCGCTGGCGCCGCCGGAGCGCTGTGGGCGCTGGGCACGGCCGAGTTCGCCCTGGCCCGGATCGCACCGGGCCCGCGCACCGCCCGCGAGATCACCACCATGCTCGCCACCAGCGTGGTCATCCCGCCCCTCGCCGTCCGCCACTGGGTCGACGGCCTGATACGCCATCGGGGCGCCGCACGGCTCGGGGGCACGCCGTGAACCACCCGGCCCCGCACACCTCCCGCCCGGCCGCCGTGCTCTTCGACCGCGACGGCACCCTCGTCGAGGACGTCCCCTACAACGGCGACCCCGACCTGGTGCGCCCCCTGCCCGGCGCCCGGCAGGCCCTCGACCTGCTGCGCGCGGCGGGCGTCGCCACCGGCGTGGTCAGCAACCAGTCGGGCATCGGCCGCGGACTGCTCACGCACGCCGACGTGCAGCGGGTCAACGCCCGGGCCGACGCCCTGCTCGGCGGACTCGGCACCTGGGTGTACTGCCCGCACCTGCCCGACGCGGGCTGCGACTGCCGCAAGCCCCGTCCCGGCCTCGTGATCGAGGCGGCACGCCGTCTCGGAGTGGCCCCGTCGGACTGCGTGGTGATCGGCGACATCGCGGCCGACGTCCTGGCCGCCCGTGCCGCGGGCGCCCGCGGCGTGCTCGTACCCAACGCGGCGACCCGGCCCGAGGAGACCGAGACGGCTCCCCGGACCGCCCCCGACCTCCTCACGGCGGTCCGCGAACTCCTCGACGAGGCCCCCCGGGAAGGCCGTGGTACGAGCACCGCGGCCGGGCCGCCCCCGGCGGAGGGCAAACCGAAATCCCTGGTCGTGCGGCTCGACAGCTTCGGTGACGTCCTGCTCGCCGGGCCCGCCGTCCGGGCCGTCGCCGCCCACTCCTCCCGGGTGACCATGCTCTGCGGCCCGCTCGGCGAGTCCGCCGCACGGCTCCTGCCCGGCGTCGACGACGTGATCACCTGGGCGGCCCCCTGGGAGGGCGTGCACGCGCCCGCCGTCGCCGAGGCGGACGTCGACGGACTGCTGGAGCGCCTGCGGGCGGAAGCCTTCGACACCGCCCTGATCCTCACGTCGTTCCACCAGAGCCCGCTGCCCACGGCCCTGCTGCTGCGGATGGCCGGCGTGGCGCGGACCGGCGCCGACAGCGTCGACCACCCGGGCCGCCTGCTCGACGTACGGCACCGGCGGCTGCCCGGCCGGCACGAGACCGAGGCCGCCCTCGACACCGCCGCCGCCCTGGGCTTCCTGCCGCCGCCGGGCGACGACGGCAAGCTGCGGGTCCTCCCGCCGCCGGACACCGTCGCGCTGACCGGCAACGGCCCCTACGTCGTCGTGCACCCCGGTGCCAGCGCGCCCGCCCGCGCCTGGAGTCCCGACCGCTGCGCCGAGGCCGTGGCCCTGCTCACCGAGGCGGGACACCGCGTCGTCGTCACCGGCGGCCCCGACGAGACCGGCCTCACCCGGCGGGTCGCGGGCGGCTCCGCCGTCGACCTCGGCGGCCGGACGACCCCGCAGACCCTGGCCGGCGTCCTGCGCATGGCCGACGTCGTGGTGTGCGGCAACACCGGCCCCGCCCATCTGGCCGCCGCCGTCGCCACCCCCGTGGTCTCCCTGTTCGCGCCCGTCGTCCCGGCCGAGCGCTGGGCCCCGTACGGCGTGCCCCACGTGCTCCTCGGCGACCAGCACGCGCCCTGCGCCGACAGCCGGGCCCGGCACTGCCCCGTGCCGGGCCATCCGTGCCTGGACGAGGTCACGGCCCAGGACGTCGTACGGGCCGTGCAGAAACTCCTCAAGGAGAGCGCATGAACATCCTGGTCTGGCATGTGCACGGCTCGTGGCTGACGTCGTTCGTCCAGGGCCCGTACACCTTCCTCGTCCCGGTGACGCCCGACCGCGGACCGGACGGACTGGGGCGGGCCAGGACCTGGCAGTGGCCGGCCACCGTCCGCGAGCTGAGCCCCGCCGAACTGCGCGAGGCCGACATCGACCTGATGGTCCTGCAACGGCCGCACGAGCTGGACCTGGCCCTGCGCTGGACCGGCCGCCGGCCCGGCACCGACGTGCCCGCCGTGTACGTCGAGCACAACAGCCCGCACGAGTCGCCCGTCGGCACCCGCCACCCCCTCGCCGACCGGAGCGACGTCCCGGTCGTCCACGTCACCCACTTCAACCGCCTGATGTGGGACAACGGCCGCGCTCCCACCGAGGTCATCGAGCACGGCATCATCGACCCGGGCCCTCTGTGGACCGGCGAGGAGACCCGCGCGGCCGTCGTCGTCAACGAGCCCGTACGGCGCGGCCGCACCACCGGAACCGACCTGCTGCCGCGGTTCGCGCGCTCGGCGCCGCTGGACGTCTTCGGCATGCGCACGGAGGGACTCGCCGACCGGCTCGGGCTGCCCGCCGACCGCTGCCGCAGCCGCGACCTGCCGCAGGGCGAACTGCACCCCGCGATGGCCCGCTGCCGCCTCTACCTGCATCCCGTGCGGTGGACGTCCCTCGGACTGTCGCTGCTGGAGGCCATGTTCCTGGGCATGCCCGTGGTCGCGCTCGACACCACGGAGGTGCGCGAGGCCGTGCCCGAGGGCGCCGGGGTGGTCTCCAACCGCCTCGACGTCCTGGAGGAGGCCGTCCGCGGGTTCCTCGCGGACCGGGACCGTGCCCGGCGGACCGGGGAGGCCGCCCGCGCCGCGGCACGGTCCCGCTACGGAGAGCGGCGTTTCCGGGACGACTGGGAACGCCTGATCAAGGAGGTCACCCGATGAGCCCCAGCCAGCCGTCGGCCGGCCGCGTCGCCATGGTCTCCGAGCACGCCAGCCCGCTGGCCGAGCTCGGCGGGCCCGACGCGGGCGGCCAGAACGTCTACGTGGCCCAGCTCGCCGCCCAACTGGCCCGCCGGGGCCACGAGGTCGTCGTGTACACCCGCCGCGACGACCCGCGGCTGCCGGAGCGGGTCGTCACGGCCGACGGGGTGAAGGTCGTACACGTGCCCGCCGGACCGCCCGCCCCCCTGCCGAAGGACGAACTCCTGCCGTACATGGCGGAGTTCGGAGCATGGCTGACCCGTGAGTGGGCGACGGAACCACCCGACGTGGTGCACGCCCACTTCTGGATGTCCGGGCTGGCGGCGGTGACCGGGGCCCGCGCCACGGGCGTGCCCGTCGTGCAGACCTACCACGCCCTCGGCACCGTGAAGAGACGGCACCAGGGCGCCGCCGACACCTCGCCGCGCGAACGCGTGGAGATCGAGACGGCCGTGGGCCGGGAGTGCAGCGGCATCATCGCCACCTGCGAGGACGAGGTGGGCGAACTCGTCGCCATGGGCCTGCCCCGCCGGCGCATCCACGTCGTCCCCTGCGGCGTGGACCCCGTGCGGTTCGCGCCGGTCGCGGGCGCCCGCCGGGACCCGGCCGCGCCCCGGCGCCTGCTCACCGTCGGCCGGCTCGTCCCCCGCAAGGGCTTCGACCGGGCCGTCCGCGCCCTGGCGGCCGTGCCGGACGCCGAACTCCTCATCGCCGGAGGCCCCGAACCGGCCCTCCTGTTCGCCGAGCCGGAGACGGAACGGCTGTGCTCGATCGCCCGGGAGTGCGGGGTGGCCGACCGCGTGACGCTGCTCGGCGGCGTGAGCCGAACCCGGATGCCCGCCCTCATGTCCGGCGCGGACCTCGTGCTGTCCGTGCCCCGCTACGAGCCCTTCGGCATCGTCCCGGTCGAGGCCATGGCCTGCGGCACCCCCGTGGTCGCCACCGCCGTCGGCGGACAGCTCGACACCGTCGCCGACGGCGTCACGGGCGTCCTGGTCCCGCCCGACGAGGACCACGACCTCGGCGCGACCGTACGGGAACTGCTCGACGACCCGGACCGGCTCGCCCGGTACGGCGCCGCCGGCCGCCGCCGTGTCCTCGCCCGCTACACCTGGGACCGCGTCGCCGACGGGGTGACCCAGGTCTACGGCGCCGTCTCCTCCGTACCCTCGCTCTCGGGAGTGGTCCGATGAAACTCGCCCCGGACACCGCACACTGCGACGACCTGATGAAGGCCCTCGAAGGGTTCCGCGACCACGCCGCCCCCGTCGTCCGGCGCTGGGGGACCACCCTCGCCGAACGCCTGGGCACCGGCGCCCGGCTCCTCGTCGCGGGCAACGGCGGCAGCGCCGCCCAGGCCCAGCACCTGACCGCCGAGCTCGTCGGCCGCTACCGCGACGACCGCCCGCCGTTCTCCGCGCTCGCCCTGCACGCCGACACGTCCTCGACCACCGCCATCGCCAACGACTACGGCGTCCAGGAGATCTTCGCCCGGCAGGTCGCCGCGCACGGCCGCGCCGGGGACGTGCTGATGCTGCTGTCCACCAGCGGCGCCAGCGCCAACCTGCTCGTCGCCGCCAAGGAGGCGCAGCGCCTGGGCCTGACCGTGTGGGCCCTGACCGGCCCGGCGCCCAACCCGCTCGAAGGGTGCGCGGACGACTCCCTGTGCGTGGACGCGGCGACGTCCGCCACGGTCCAGGAACTGCACCTGGTGGCCGTCCACATGCTCTGCGAGTCCTTCGACCGCACGGTGGACGACGGCCTGCGGGCCGACGCGGACGTGGAGGGCGGCACATGAGCGCCCCGGCCCCGCTGCTCGTCGTCGGCGACGCCCTGCTCGACCACGACCTGTGCGGACGCGTCGAACGGCTGGCCCCCGACGCGCCCGTCCCGGTCGTCAGCTCGCTCCGGCGCATCGCACGGCCCGGCGGAGCCGCGCTGGCCGCCTGCCTCGCCGCGGCCGACGGACGGCAGGTCACCCTCGTCACCGCGCTGGGCGACGACGAGGCCAGCGCGTCGCTGTGCCGACTGCTGCCCGACCGGGTGCGCCTGGTACGGCTGCCCCTGACCGGCGCCCTGTCCAGCAAGACACGCGTCCTCGCCGAGGACCGGCCCCTGCTGCGCCTGGACGACGGCGACGGACGGGCCCGGGAACGGACCGACGAGGCGTGCCGGGCGATCGCGGAGGCCGGTGCCGTCCTCGTCGCCGACTACGGCCGCGGCACCGCCGACGTCCTGCGCGAGGCGCTGCGGTCGGCGGCCGCCCGCGTGCCCGTCGTCTGGGACCCGCACCCGCGCGGCCGGCCGCCGGTGCCCGGCGTCAGGCTGGCCACCCCGTGCGCGAGCGAGGCGCGGGCCTTCGCCGGCCGGGCGCACCCCGGCGACGAGTCCCAGGGCGGCAGCGCCCTGCACGCCGCGGCCCGCCACGCCGACACGCTCGTCCGCGCCTGGCAGGCGGCCTCCGTGGTCGTCACCCTGGGCGGACGGGGCGCGCTGCTGTCCCACGGGGAGACGCCGCTGCTGGTGCCGTCGCCGGTCACGGCCGAGGGCGACGCCTGCGGGGCCGGCGACCGGTTCGCGGCGACCGCCGCCGGATCCCTCGCCGACGGCGAGCTCACCGAGACAGCGGTGCGGGCCGCCGTGCACGCCGCCACCAGGTACGTCGCCGAAGGGGGCGCCCGCGCGCTCGCCGTCGACACCGCCCCGGCCGCGCCCCCGCGCCCCTCCCACGACCACGAACCGACGGACGACGCCCTGCGCACGGCCGCCCGGGTACGGGCCGCCGGCGGAACCGTCGTCGCCGCCGGCGGCTGCTTCGACCTGCTGCACGCCGGCCACGTCGCCCTGCTGGAGGCTGCCCGCCGCACCGGCGACTGCCTGGTGGTGTGCGTCAACTCCGACGCCTCCGTACGCCGCCGCAAGGGCAGCGGCCGGCCCCTCGTCCCGCTGGCGGACCGGGTCCGGGTGCTGCGCGCGCTGGAGTGCGTCGACGCGGTCGCCGTGTTCGACGAGGACACCCCGGAGCGGCTCCTCGGCGAACTGCGCCCGCACATCTGGGCCAAGGGCGGCGACTACGCCCTGGCCCACCTGCCGGAGGCGTCGCTCGTGGAGAGCTGGGGCGGACAGGTCGTCCTGTTCCCCTACCTGGACGGCCGCTCCACCACCGGCATCGCGGAACGCGCCGCCGCGACCCCGCAACCGACCCGCCGCCCGGCGGCCCGGCGAAGCCGATGACGGTCCGCCTGCGCCCGGCGGCGCGTGGGTCCGTGTGCTTGGGCGGGGTGGCGGGGCCGGGGCGGGGTCGCGGCGG
>NZ_LJBR01000530.1 GCF_001282115.1 Streptomyces sp. NRRL B-24085
CTACCGCCCCCGACGCCGGCCCCGGTCCTCGCCGTACCCCTCGTCGTGCGGGCCGAGCAACTCGTCCGCCAACGTCGGCAGGTCGTCCAACGGCGTCTCCTCGGCCCAGTCCGACCGGGCCCTGCGCCGCGGTGTGCCCTCGGCGTCGACCTGCGGCAGCTCCCGCGTCCGCTCCTCGTCCCGGAAGTACCCCGGCGGCACCCGGTCCGCGGGCCCCTCCCCCGGCGCCGGCGGCACGGGCGGCAGTACGGCCGTCTCGTCGGCGGCACCCGGCGGAACCGGCGGCAGCACCGCCGTCTCGTCAGCGGGACCCGGCGACACGGGCGGCAGCACCGCCGTCTCGTCCGCAGCCCCCGGCGGAACCGGCGGCTGCGGCAGCTCGGCCGTCACCTCCGCGTCGGAGACGGACGCACCGGAAGCCCCGGCGCCGCTGCCGTCCCGGCTCGCGGAGGAATCCCCGTCGTCCTTCTCCATGGACACGCGCGGCAGCACGGCCGTCTCGTCCGCCGGACCGCCGGACGCGTTCGTCGGCGTCACCACGGGCGTGGGCACGGTCGCCGCGTCCACCCCCGCCGCCGGAGCAGCGGCCTGCTTGGGCCCCTCCTCCGCCGCCGCGGCCGCGGCCTCGGCGAGCCGCCGGGCCTCCTCGGCACGCAGCAACGCCTCCTCGGCCTTGCGCTGCTTCTCCAGCCGCCGCTCCTCGGCCTCGGCACGCAGACGCGCCTCCTCCTCGGCCCGCTTGCGGGCGGCCTCCTGCTCGGCCTTGCGCCGCGCCTCTTCCTCCGCGCGGGCCTTCTCCTCGGCGAGCAGCCGCGCCCGCTCCTCCTCGGCCCGCCTGCGCGCTTCCTCGGCCCGCAGCCGGGCCTCCTCCGCCTGGCGTTCGGCCTCGCGGCGCTGGGCCTCCTCCAGCTCGCGCCGCTTGCGCTCCTCCTCCTCGGCCTTCAGCCGGGCGAGCTGCTCCTGGCGCTCCCGCTCCAGGCGCTCCTCCTCGGCCTTGCGCGCGGCCTCCTCCTCGGCCCTGCGCCGCGCCTCCTCCTCGGCCTTGCGGCGGGCCTCCTCCTGTTCCCGGATCTCCTGCTCGGACAGCGGGAGCATCTGGTCGAGGCGGTGCCGGACGACGGTCGTGACGGCCTCGGGCTCCTGCCCGGCGTCCACGACCAGGTACCGCCCGGGGTCGGCGGCGGCCAGGGTGAGGAATCCGGACCGCACGCGCGCGTGGAACTCCGCCGGCTCCGACTCCAGCCGGTCCGGCGCCTCGGTGAAGCGCTCGCGGGCGATCTCCGGGGACACGTCCAGCAGGACGGTCAGATGCGGCACCAGTCCGTTGGTCGCCCAGCGGTTGATGCGGGCGATCTCCGCCGGGGACAGGTCGCGCCCGGCACCCTGGTAGGCCACCGAGGAGTCGATGTACCGGTCGGAGATGACGACCGCGCCGCGCTCCAGGGCGGGCCTGACCACGGTGTCCACGTGCTCCGCGCGGTCCGCCGCGTACAGCAGCGCCTCCGCGCGGTGCGAGAGGCCGGCGCTCGACACGTCCAGCAGGATCGACCGCAGCCGCTTGCCCACCGGGGTCGCGCCCGGCTCGCGCGTCACCACGACCTCGTGGCCCTTGGCGCGTATCCACTCGGCGAGCGCCTCGGCCTGGGTGGACTTCCCGGCCCCGTCACCGCCTTCCAGGGCGATGAAGAACCCCGTGTCGGCGGGCACCGTCTCCGGGTCGTCGCCGCCGAGCAGCGCGTCCCGCAGGTCGTGCCGCAGGGGGACGCCGGACCGGTCGTCGACCTTGGCGAGCACCAGCGCGGCCACCGGCAGCAGCAGCGCGCCGACCAGCATCAGGGTGAACGCGGCGCCGCCGTGCGCGAACACGAACTTGCCGTTCTCCAGGCGGTGCGGTCCGATCGCCGCAGCCACCACGGGGGCGACGAGGGCGCCGAACGCCACACCGACCCGCACGACCGCGTGCAGGTGCTCGGTGGTCCGCGCCCGCCGGTACTCCTCGGTCTCCTGGTCGAGCAGGGTGTGCCCGGTGTTGGCGGCGACACCCGCGCCGACACCGGCCAGCGCGTCGATCAGCAGCACGGTGGTGACGTCCGGGACGAGCCCGGCGGCCAGCAGGGCGACACCGGTGAAGGCGATCGCCAGCGCGAGCAGCCGGCGCCGCGACAGCGAGACCAGCACCCTGGGCGCCGTACGGACACCGACGACGACACCGCCGGTCAGGGCGAGCACCATCAGCCCGTACATCACCGGGCCGCCGCCCAGGTCCTTGGCGTGCAGCACGGAGACGGCCACGGCGGCCGCGATCGCCCCGGCGACGGCGGCACAGGCCGGCACCAGCAGCGGGATCGCGCCGGTACGGCCCTTGTCGACGCCGGTGCCCGTCTTGGGCCGGCGCAGCCCCTCCAGCGGCGAACGCGCGCGCGGGGTGCGGGTGTCGGGCAGCTCCAGGAAGGTCAGCAGGGACAGGGACGCGGCGAACAGTCCGGCCGCGACGTACGACGCGAGGGCCGCCTGGTGCTGGCCGAACCAGTCGATGCCCGAGCCCAGCACGTTGTTGAGCAGGGCCGCCACGACGAGTGCGGCGCCGGCGAGCGGGATCGCCACGAAGGTCGTCCGCAGCGACAGGCGGCGCAGCGCGTCCAGGTGGTCCGGCAGCGGTCGTACCGTCGCGCCCTCCGGCGGCGGGGCCGGCAGCAGGGCGGGCGCCGCGCTCTCGCGGCACACGGTCCAGAAGCGCTCGGCGACACCCGTCACGAAGACGGTCACCAGGAGCATCGCGAGGGCGTCGTCCGGCGTCCAGTCGATCCACAGCGGCGCGACGATGAGCAGGGCGAGCCTGACCCCGTCCGCGCCGACCATGGTCCAGCGGCGGTCGAGCGGCCCCTCGTGCGAGGTGAGCGAGGTCAGCGGGCCGAGCAGGACGGCGCCGAAGAGCAGCGTCGCCAGGATGCGCGTACCGAAGACGGTCGCCACTGCGAACGCCGCGCCACGGTAGCCGCCGCTGAACGAGCCCCCGGCGATCGCCGCCTGAAGGGCCAGCAGGACCAGCACCAGCAGGGCGAGGGTGTCGCCGATGCCGCCCACGAGCTGGGCGCTCCACAGGCGTTTGAGCTGGGGCCTGCGCAGCAGGGCGCGGACGGCGCGCTCGCGGGAGTCCGCGAGCAGGGCGTCGTCGGGGGCCGGTTCAGGGGCCGTTGGCTGCTCCGCACGGGTCATGCGTTCAGCCTATCGGGAGCCACCGACAGCCCGGAGGGCCCGTCCTGACGTGCGCACGTCCCGACACCAAAGTGATGCCGGGACGTTCGCATTGCGAAGCCTTGGTGGAGGAGCAGCGACGGACTCAGTCCTCCGACGCCGCCTTCGAAGCCGCCGCCTTCTTCGCGGTGGCGGTGGTCTTCTTCGCCGTCGTCTTCTTCGCGGCCGTCGTGGTCTTCTTCGCCGCGGTCTTCTTGGCGGCCGTCGCCTTCTTGGCCGGGGCCTTCTTCGCGGGCGCCTTCTTCGCCGTCTTCTTGGCGGGGCCCTTGGCCCGCTTCTCGGCGAGGAGTTCGAAGCCGCGCTCGGGAGTGATCGTCTCGACGCTGTCGCCGGAGCGCAGGGTCGCGTTGGTCTCCCCGTCGGTCACGTACGGTCCGAAGCGGCCGTCCTTGACCACCACCGGCTTCTCGCTGACCGGGTCGGTGCCGAGCTCCTTCAGCGGCGGCTTGGCGGCCGCGCGGCCGCGCTGCTTGGGCTGGGAGTAGATCTGCAGCGCCTCTTCGAGGGTGATCGTGAAGAGCTGCTCCTCGGAGGTGAGCGAGCGCGAGTCCGTGCCCTTCTTCAGGTACGGGCCGTAGCGGCCGTTCTGCGCGGTGATCTCCTGGCCCTCGGCGTCGGCGCCGACGACCCGCGGCAGCGACATCAGCTTGAGGGCGTCCTCCAGCGTCACGGTGTCCAGCGACATCGACTTGAACAGCGAGGCCGTACGCGGCTTCACGGCGTTCTTGCCGGTCTTCGGGGTGCCCTCGGGGAGCACCTCGGTGACGTACGGGCCGTAGCGGCCGTCGCGGGCGATGATCTGGTGGCCCGTCACCGGGTCGGCGCCGAGCTCGAAGTCGCCGCTGGGCTTGGCGAGCAGTTCCTCGGCGAGCTCGACGGACAGCTCGTCGGGTGCCAGGTCCTCGGGCACGTCGGCGCGCTGGTGGTTCTCGGAGTCCTTCTCGCCGCGCTCGATGTACGGGCCGTAGCGGCCGACCCGGAGCACGATGTCGTTGCCCACCGGGAACGAGGAGACCTCGCGCGCGTCGATCGCGCCCAGGTCGGTCACCAGTTCCTTGAGGCCGCCGAGGTGGTCCCCGTCGCCGTTGCCGGCCTCGGCCGCGCCGCCGATGCCGTTGCCCTCGCCGAAGTAGAACCGCTTGAGCCACGGCACGGACTGGGCCTCACCGCGGGCGATGCGGTCGAGGTCGTCCTCCATCTTGGCGGTGAAGTCGTAGTCGACGAGCCGCCCGAAGTGCTTCTCCAGGAGGTTGACCACGGCGAAGGACAGGAAGGACGGCACGAGTGCCGTGCCCTTCTTGAACACGTAGCCGCGGTCGAGGATCGTGCCGATGATCGACGCGTACGTCGACGGGCGGCCGATCTCCCGCTCTTCGAGCTCCTTGACCAGGCTGGCCTCGGTGTAGCGGGCCGGGGGCTTGGTGGCGTGCCCGTCGACCGTGATCTCCTCGGCGGACAGCGGGTCGCCCTCGTTGACCTGGGGCAGCCGGCGCTCGCGGTCGTCCAGCTCGGCGTTCGGGTCGTCGGCGCCCTCGACGTAGGCCTTGAGGAAGCCGTGGAAGGTGATCGTCTTGCCGGAGGCGCTGAACTCGACGTCCCGGCCGTCGGCGGCGGTGCCACCGATCTTCACGGTGACGGAGTTTCCGGTCGCGTCCTTCATCTGCGAGGCGACGGTCCGCTTCCAGATCAGCTCGTAGAGCTTGAACTGGTCGCCGGTCAGACCCGTCTCGGCGGGCGTGCGGAAACGATCACCCGAGGGACGGATCGCCTCGTGCGCCTCCTGCGCGTTCTTGACCTTCCCGGCGTAGGTGCGCGGCGCGGAGGGCAGGTAGTCGGCGCCGTACAGCTGCGTGACCTGGGCGCGGGCCGCGTTGACCGCGGTGTCGCTGAGGGTCGTGGAGTCCGTACGCATGTAGGTGATGAAGCCGTTCTCGTACAGCTTCTGGGCCACCTGCATGGTCGCCTTCGCGCCGAATCCGAGCTTGCGCGAGGCCTCCTGCTGGAGGGTCGTCGTACGGAACGGGGCGTAGGGCGAGCGGCGGTACGGCTTGGACTCGACCGAGCGGACCGCGAACCGGGTCTGCTCCAGGGCGGCGGCGAGCGCGCGGGCGTTCGCCTCGTCGAGGTGGAGGGTGTTCGCGCTCTTGAGCTGCCCGAGGGAGTCGAAGTCGCGGCCCTGCGCGACGCGCCTGCCGTCGACGGTCTGAAGTCGGGCGACCAGCGACGACGGGTCCGACGGGTCTCCCGCGCGGCCGGTCGCGAAGGTGCCCGTCAGGTCCCAGTACTCGGCGGAACGGAACGCGATGCGCTCGCGCTCCCGCTCGACCACGAGCCGGGTCGCGACCGACTGGACACGGCCGGCCGACAGGCGCGGCATGACCTTCTTCCACAGGACCGGCGAGACCTCGTAGCCGTAGAGGCGGTCGAGGATGCGGCGGGTCTCCTGGGCGTCGACCAGCTTCTGGTTCAGCTCGCGCGGGTTGGCGACGGCGGCCTGGATCGCGGCCTTGGTGATCTCGTGGAAGACCATCCGCTTGACCGGGACCTTGGGCTTGAGCACTTCCTGGAGGTGCCACGCGATGGCCTCGCCCTCGCGGTCCTCATCGGTGGCGAGGAAGAGCTCGTCGGAGTCCTTCAGCAGGTCCTTGAGCTTCTTGACCTGGGCCCGCTTGTCGGCGTTGACGACATAGATGGGCTCGAAGTCGTGCTCGACGTCCACGCCGAGGCGGCGGACCTCGCCGGTGTACTTCTCGGGCACCTCCGCGGCGCCGTTGGGGAGGTCGCGGATGTGCCCGACGCTCGCCTCGACGACGTATCCGGGGCCGAGATAGCCCTTGATCGTCTTCGCCTTGGCAGGCGACTCGACGATGACGAGTCGGCGGCCGCCCTGTGCGGTCTCGCTGGTCGGGGACAACTTCGCTCTTCTCTCCGGTCGACGCTGGGATCTCCCCAGGCCTGGTTCCCGGGGTCGGGTCATACGGACGCTTGCGGAGTGTGACGGTACATCCCGCCCCCGTGTCAAACGGGAAAAGCCCGCAACGGCCACTCGAACGGTAACCCGACTACCGCCATTCCTGCCGCCCGGAGTACCCACCGGCCTTTTCGCACTCATCCGGAGGGCGATCTACCGAATACCGGTCGGCCCGATCGCGTCGACCTCCCAGGAACCGTCCTAGAGGCCGGTGAAGCACCATGCGCCGAGGGCGAGCGTGAGGAGCGCGGCGACGGTCGCGAGGGTCGCGGATGCGACGGGACTCACACCGTGGGCGACGGGCTCGCGATGCCGCACCCGGGCCGCGGTCCACACCAGCAGCCCTCCGCCGAACAGGGCGAACACCGTTCCCGCGAAGATCGCCGGTCCGCTCTCCATGGCTCCCCGTGCCCCTTTTCTCCGTCCGCGCGTGCGCCTTCGGTGGAGACTGGCACGCCCGGGCGGCGCACAGACGAACCCTGGGTGAACGCCGCCCCGCCACGGCCGCGGGGTCCGCCGGACCGGCCTCCCGTCGCTTGCCGTCCGTCCCGCGTCCCGACTCCCGTCCGGCCGCCCGAGGGTTCCGTCCGACTCCCGTCCCGCTCCGGTCCGGTCGCCCGAGGGGCCCGGCGGCTGTCCCGGACGCCCAGGGAACCCGTCCGGTTCTCGCCCGCTTCTCACCGGGTTCCCGCACTTCCGCGACCGGGCCCGGACCGGATTCGGTACGGAAACCGACCGGATTCAGACCGCGCCGGGCGGGGGTATCTTCCCGCTCGACTCCTTGTTGTCGGTCAGGCTGACCGTGCACACGATCTTGTCGAATCCCTTCTTCCAGTCGTCCTCGTCCGCGACCCAGCCGTACACAAGACGTTCCCGGCCGGGCGCCCAGGCCGACTCGAATTTGTTGCCGCACAACTTCGTCGCGTTGTCGGTGCCCTTCTTGTGGCTCATTCCGGCGGGCGCCTGAACGGTGCCGATCACCTGGTCGGTGTGCGGTTTCGAACACTCGGTCAGCGGAGCCCGGTAGCCGTCGTCGAGCTGCTGGTAGACCCAGCAGTCGCCGACGCTCATCTGACCGACCCACAGGTCCGTGCCCAGGTCCCGGAACCGGCCCACCTCACCGCCTATCGCGGCATGGCGGCCGAGCACGAGACACGCCGTACCGCGGCCGGCCGCGCGGAAGCCCGCCTCGGTCGGCACGACGGCGTACCCGGCCGCGTCCGGCAGCGCGTCCACGACGGGCCGGCTCAGGTCCGCGCAGCGCTTCGCGCCCCGGGCCCGGGCGTCGGCGAAGTCGGCGGCCGTGTCGACGGCCACGACCTGGCCGTCCGGCCAGTCGTCCGCGCAGTCCACGACCCCGAGGTTCGGCGCCGACGCGAACGGCGTCCCCGACCACACCGCCTGCACGCAGTCACCGGCCTCCAGGGGTTCGTCGAGCCCGACCACATCGCCGTACGGCAGCACGGACCCGGTCGGCGACGGCTCCTGCGACCGACTCGCACCGGCGCCCGGCGACGACTTGGTCGCGGTGTCCTTCCTGCCGTCGTCCCCGGTCAGCGAGATGACGCCCCACACACCGCCCGCGACGACGAGGAGCACACCGACGACGAGAG
>NZ_LJBR01000531.1 GCF_001282115.1 Streptomyces sp. NRRL B-24085
GCCGTGTCGTGAACGTCCATGTCTGTGTCCTTTGGTGGCCCGGACCGTGCGGTCCGGGCGGGGGGTGGTGGTTCAGGCTGCGCGGTCGAGCAGGTGACGCACGAGGGCGATCAGGGCGCGGGCGGAGGAGCGCTGGTCGCGGGCGTCGCAGTAGATGACGGGGGTGTCCGGGAGCAGGTCCAGCGCCTCGCGGATCTCCGCCTCCTCGAAGTGGCTGGTCTGCGAGAAGGTGTTGACGGCGATCGCGTACTCGAGGCCGTACTCGTCGATCAGGTCGATGACCGGGAACGTCTCCTCCAGCCGCGAGGGGTCGACCAGCAGCAGGGCGCCTAGCGCGCCGCGGGCCATGTCCTCCCAGAGCTGCATGAAGCGCTGCTGTCCGGGGGTGCCGAACAGGTACAGCACCAGTTCGTCGCTCAGGGTCAGCCGGCCGAAGTCCAGCGCCACGGTGGTGGTCGCCTTGTCCGGGGCCCCGCGCAGGTCGTCGACGTGCATGGACGCCTGGGTCATCTTCTCCTCGGTGCGCAGAGGAGTGATCTCCGACAGGGACCCGATGAAGGTCGTCTTGCCCACGGCGAAGTGTCCGACCACCAGGATCTTCGCGGCGGTGGTCACCTCGGCGGAGACGTAGATGGAGCCGTTCGCCCCGGGGTCAGCCGATGTTGAGGGTTTCGAGTCCATGCAGAACCTTCTCGAGTATCGCTCGGGGAACGTGCTGGGCGGGGGCCGGTTCAGCGCGGCGCATGAGGTGCCCCTGCTCGAATAAATCGGACAGCAGCAGCCGGGCCACGCCGACGGGCAGGCCCAGATGACCTGCGACTTCGGCGACCGACAGGTAGCCGCCCGAACACAGCTCCCAGATGGCCCGGACTTCGGGGCCGGCCCCGAGCGGCAGGGTCCGGTCGGGGGCGATGCACACCAGGGTGTGCAGGGCCAGGTCGTCGTCGGAGGGGAGACGACGGCCACCCGTGATGACGTAGGAGCGGACGAAGTCGCTGGTTACCGGTGCGTCCTCGCCTGGCCAGGTCATGCGTCCACGCCGGTGTGCTGGCGCGGCGTGGCGCTCATCGCCTTGGTCAGCGCGCCCACCGTCTTCTGCATCCGGATCGACATGGCCTCCATGTCGACGTCCAGGGCGGTCGAGACGGCGAGGTAGGAGCCGCTGCCTCCGGCGATGAGGAAGATCCATCCGCCGTCGAACTCGATGAGCGTCTGCTTCCACAGGCCCTTGCCGCCGCCCACGAAGGGGGCGACGCTGCGGCACAGCGACTGCAGGGAGCTCATCGCGGCGGCGTTCCGTTCGGCGTCGTCACGGACGATGCCGTCGGAGCGCTGCATCAGCAGGCCGTCCGCCGAGACGAGGATGGCGTGCCGGGCTCCGCGTACCTCGAGCACGTCGTTCAGCACCCACGACAGGTCGGGATTCACTGGTTCTGAGGTCCTTCCGTGTTGTCCGAGTCCCGCCCGAGCAGGGTTCCGCGAGCGAATGCCTTGAGCCGTGAGGCGGTCTCCTCGCCGGCCGCGTCCAGGTCGGGCACCTCGACGCTGGGCGTGGCGACCACGGAGACGGTGCCGTTGCGGCGGCGCCGGCGCTTGGGCAGGCCGCCGGCCGTCTGTCCGACGACGAGGGAGGCGACCGGGGTCGGCTTGACCGCGACCGGCTCGCCCTCGTGGTCGTCGAGTTCGACGGGTGCCGGTGCGGGCACCTCCGCCGTCAGGAGGTTCTCGGGCACCCGGATCACGGCACGCACACCGCCGTAGGGGGAGACCGCGTCGACGGAGACGTGGAACCCGTAGTGGGCGGCGAGCTTCCCGGAGAGGGCGAAGCCGAACTTGGGCGGGTCGCCGAGGCTCGTGATGTCCACGGATCCGCCGGAGGTGAGCAGGGACGCGGCGCGGGCCTTGGTCTCCTGGTCCATGCCGAGGCCGGCGTCGTCGACGATCAGGCAGATCCCGGTGGGGACGGCCTGGATGTTGATCTCGACGGGGGTGCCGGGAGCGCTGTACTTGGTGGCGTTGTCCAGCAGTTCGGCCAGGACCATGGCGACCGGTTCGACCGCCCGGCTGGTGATCGCGACGTTGGCCTGCGAGTGGACCTTGACCCGCTCGAAGTCGCGGATCCGTCCCTGGGCGCTGCGGGCGACGTCGTACACCGAGGCGTCCCGGTCACGCCGGCCGAGCCAGCCGCCGCAGAGCACCGAGATGCCCTTGGTACGGCGGCTGAACTGGCTGCCGGTGTGGTCGACCAGCATCAGGTCGGCGAGGACAGCGTTGTCATCGCCGTACTTCTGCTGGAGTCCGTCGAGCAGGGCCAACTGCTCCTCGGCGAGGGTCGCCAGGGTGCCGACGGCCGACTTCAGGGTTGCCTTGGTCGCCGACTCGGCGTCCTTGCGCACCTCTTCCAGATCCGCGGCGTGCCGGGCGCTCACCGACGAGTACGTCGTCTGGAGCTCGGCGAGCTGACCTCGCACACTCGCCATGTCGCCGTGCAGTTTGTTGTTGTTCGCGCGGAGCTGGATGTTGGTTCTCCGTGCGCGCATCACTGCGAAAACCGCAGCGATGAGTACCACGAGCAGGACCCACAGGAGTGGATCTTCGAACAATGACGTCATGAGACTCTCTTCAAGTCGCCTCGCGTCGGGAGACTGACCGTGCATGGGACCCCGGAAATGCCCACCGCCGTGCGGCGCGGGCGTTACCGGCGGACCAACCGTCACTCCTTCACGATGGGGCCGTTTTGGCTGTCCCCCGTACGCGCGTATGACGCGTCATCAGCCTACTGAAAAGTGTAATGATCTTATCAGTTGTCACAGTGTCAACAGGCGTACCTGGCGCCACACTTGACGACTCTCCACAAAGATCCCGCAAAGGCCTCATCGGCCGCGGTCGGCGGTCGTCACCGCCCCGCGCTCCGGACCCGAACCCCGGCCGTCCGGTGTCGCCCGGCCGGCCGGCGGCTCAGGGCTGGTCGCCACCGTGGTGGCCGCACGGGATGCCCTGTTGCGGCCGCTCGTCCGTGATCGACGGCCGCAGCCTACCAAGGCGGTGAGAACACTTGCCGCCCGTCGGCGGAAAACTCGTTTGCGGCCGGCGCGCCCGCCCTCGACCCTTGCCTCATGCCCTATCTCCTGCGCGCTGCCGCGCCCACCGACGCGTCGGCCGTCACCGAGTTGCTCAACGAGATCGACCGGATCGAGATCGGGCGGCCCGAGACCGATCTGCACACGGTGGAGTCCGACCTGGCCCATCCCGAGGTGGACCTCGACCGTGACTCCTGGCTGGCCTTCGACGGAGCCCGCCTGGTGGCGTACGCCCTGGTCTGGGACGACTCGAAGGGCGAGCGCATCGACGCCGACCACTACGTTCTGCCCGACCACCAGCAGGCCGGCGAGCTCCTCCTGGAGGCGGTCGAGACCCGGGCGCTGGAGAGGGCCCGGGCGAACGGCGCCTCGAAGGCCGTGCTCCACCTGCACCTCAACTCGGCGCCGACGACCGACCTCGCGCTGATACGGGCGCGCGGGTGGTCGGCCGTACGCCGCTATCACGTACTGGAACGGCCGCTGCGGGCCGGCGAGGACCTGCCGCCCCAGCCGCCCGCGGGCGTACGGGTGCGGTCCTGCGCCGACGAGTCGGACCAGAAGCAGGTGTACGCCCTCTACCAGGCCGCCTTCGCCGAGCACTTCGACTTCCAGCCCCGCTCGTACGAGCAGTGGCTGGCCGACATCCACGCGGACCGGCTCGACTGGTCGCTGGTGTGGCTCGTCTCCACCGACGACCTCGGGGACGCCGGTTTCCTCATCTCCCGCGACGACCGCGAGGCCATGGGATGGATCCGCAGTCTCGGAGTCGTCCGCGAGGCCCGCGGCCGGGGCCTCGGCGGACTGCTGCTGCGGCAGGCCTTCGCCGCGTTCGCGGCCCGTGGGCGGGAGACCGTGGGACTGGGCGTGGACACCGAGAACTCCACCGGGGCGCCCGCATTGTACGCGCGCAACGGAATGTCGGTCCATTACGCCGTCGACACCTGGGAAATCGTGCTGGGCTGAAAAGTGAACTCCGCGGGAAATCTCTATTGATTCCTGTCGCGCAACAACGCGCAGACGAAGTTCTCCTGCAACGCCCGCATTCTGTGCAACCCTTGGGCGTCCGAGGATTGCGTGATCTGGGCCGTGACGGAGAAGGTCAGTGATCGGCGGCCGTCAGGGGTGGCCGCGATCAACTGGGTATATCCGAGCGTGTTCCCGGTGTGACCGAGGACGACACCGCATCGCGTCTCGTACCGGAAGACGGCCAGACCCGCGGAGTTGTGGCCCGGTCCGGCCGGTTCGGACGAGCCCTCGACCCACTGCCGCTGCTGCTCGACGGTCGACCGGTCGTACAGCCGCCCGGCGGCGTAGCCCCGGATGAACCGGGTCATGTCGGCCGGCGTGGAGACGATGCCTCCGGAGGCCCAGACGCCCGACATGCCGATGACCTCGCTGACGTCCTGCGGGGATCCGGCCTCGCTGACGTCGTAGCCGTGCAGGTAGGGCGTCGGCATCCGGTTGCCCTGCGGGAGACTCGTGGACTCCAGCCGGAGCGGCTCGTCGACGAGGTCGCGCAGAAGCTCCTCGTACGACTTGTGCGCCGCCGCCTCCGCCATGAGCGCCACGGCGATGTTGTCCGAGTTCGAGTAGCGGTACTGCGTGCCCGGCTTGAAGAGCAGGGGGTCGTCGGCGATGTAGTCGAGCAGGCGCCGGGAGTCGAAGTGGTGCAGGGGGTCGGCCCGGAGCTCGTCCACGAACCCGTCGCTCTTGGAGTAGTCCGGCAGGCCGCTGGTGTGACTGAGGAGTTGACGGAGCGTCACCGAGGCCCAGGCGTCAGGGAGTTGCGGGAGCCGTTCGCCCAGGGTGTCGTCCAGGCTCAGGGTGTCACGGTCGACCAGGGTGAGGGCCACCGCTCCGCTGAACGCCTTGGCGGTGCTCGCGATGCGCATGTGGTCGTCGGAGCCGGGCGACCGGTCCGTGCCCACCTCGGCGACTCCCGCGCGCACCACGCGGGTCCCGTTCTCGGTGCGCAGGACGGCGATGGCCCCGGGCGGTCCGCCCGTGCGGTTCACGAAGGCGTCGAGCTGCCGCTGGAGCGACTGGTCGCCCGACGGTTCGTCGGCGGCGACGGCCGTCGCCGGGGCCAGCGCGGTCAGGCAGACCGCGAGGACGGATGCCGCTCGCAGGCGGGATCGGCGTAGAGACATGGGGGCTCCCGGAAGTGGGGACGTCATGGCCCGCCGAGCGTCACCGGGAGCGACCATCCCCTGCTTCCCGGGCACCTGTGCACGAGCCGGTGGCAGGGCCACGGAGTCTCCCGTGAATTCACCCCGCCGGGGGTACGGTCCGAATTCGGTTTCCCAGACCCAGAATAACCACGTCGATTTCGAGGTGCCATGCGAGCCGCGTCTAACGCTGGACGCATCGGCGCCTGCCCTTCTGCCCTTCTGCCCTTGTGCCCGAATGGAAGCGGCTGCCCGCCGGTGGAATCACCCGGCGGACAGCCACTTCGCTACTTGTTCGTGCCGGTCGGTGTCACATAGAGCGGCGGCTGGTGCGTCGCAGGAGGACGAAGCCGCCGATCAGGAGGACCGCGCCGAGTGCGGCCGGCCACAACTGGGTGCCGGTCTCGGCGAGACTGCCCTGGTCGCCCTGAGGTGCGGGCTGGGCGATGGCGGCCGGGCCGCTGGGGGCGGTGTTGTCCTGGGCGACGGGCTGGGTGGCCTGGTCGTCGCCGGACCCGCTCCCGTTCCCGGCCCCGTTTCCGTTGCCGGTCCCGGGCGAGGGCGCGGTCGTGCTGTGGGCGGTGGGTGAGCTGTAGGTCTTCGGTTCGTTCTCCGCCGGCGCGGTCGTCTGGTCGCCTGCCGGGGCTTCGGCGGTCTGCGTGGGCTGCTGCTGCGGCTCGTCGTTTCCGGGGTTGTCCCCGGAGCCGTTGTCGCCGTTGCCGTTGTTGCCGTTGTCGCCGTTCCCGTTGCCCGGGTCCTGACTGGCGCCGGGGTCGGGGGCGGTGCCGCCACCGTTGCCGTCGTCGCCGCCGTTGTCGCCCCCGCTGTCGCCGTTGCCGTTGCCGTTGCCGTCGTCGCCGCCGTTGCCCGGGTCGTCCTGGCCCGTGCCCGCGCCGCACTCACGGCCGTCGTTGATGCAGCCGACCATCTCGTTCATCAGGTTCTCGTCGAAGACGTTGATGAAGTCGCCGTGGTCGGTGACGGGCTTGTGGAGCTGCTCCGGGAAGGAGTCGACCGCGAACAGCGGGGTCGTGCGGCCGCCGTCGTTCAGGCTCGGCGCGTCGACGTCGTAGACGATCCGCTGGACCAGCTGCGGGATGGCCTGGAAGCCGTTCGGGCAGGTGCCGTCGTTCTGGGCGAACGCGACGTGGGTGCGGTGATTGGCGCTGTCGATGTTGCGGCCGTCCCAGCAGCTCTGGAACTTGAAGGTGCGCACCACGTCACTGCCCTGCGGGCACAGCGGGTACTTGTCCTTCAGCTGCCGGTCCTCGAAGCCGGTGCAGCTCCACGACGCGTTGGCGTTTGCGGTGCCGTTGACGAAGGCCTTGGCGTCACCGGTGATGATGCGCAGCAGACGGGGCATCGCGGTGACCTTGCTGCGGGGGTTGCCCACGAACGTCAGCGTTACCTCCTTGGGGGTGACGATCTGACCGGCGTTGCCCTCGATGCCGCCGCCGGGCTTGTCGGCGTCCTGCTCCTGCGTGCCGTTCTGGAGTCGGATCACGGGCCAGTAGTACGTGGACTTGTCGCCCTGGTCGACACAGCTCGTCTCGGCGTTCGCCAGGTCCTGGTCGCTGGCGAAGGCGGTGTTGGACTGGTTGCCGATGTAGTCGTGGAAGTGGTGGGCGCCGTTGGAGACACCGGGGGCGACGATGACGTTGTCCGAGTTGAACAGACCGTTGGCGTTCACACCGCAGCTGGTGACGAAGGTCCCGCGGGAGGCGTCGCCCTGAGCCTGAGGCGCCTGCGCGGTGGGTGGAGCGCTGGTGATGTCGGCGTAGTCGGCGGCGACGGGACCGTTGCCGGCCTGTCCGCCGTTGCCCTGCTGCTGGCCGCCCTGGTTCTGGCCGTCGCCCTGCTGACCGTCCTGGTTCTGGCCCTCCTGGTCCTGGCCTTCCTGGTTCTGGCCGTCGGCCTGCTGGCCGTCCTGCTGCTGGCCGCCCTGCTGGTCCTGACCGTCGCCGTTCTGGTTCTCGGTCTCGCGCAGGGTGCAGTCGGCCATGTCGCCGAGGCCGTCCTGCTGTTCGCCCGCGCCCTGGAGGGCGGCGGTGATGCGCTCGATCGTGGCGGCGCGGTTCTCCTGGAGCGGCTCGACGATGCGGTTCTGCGCGGACTCGCGGCTGTCCACCGTCGGGTCCTGGAGCTGCCGGTAGGCCTCGGCTATCTGCTGGTCGAGGAAGGCGAGCTCCTTGTCGACCTCCGCCCTCGACGCGTCCGGCACGTCGGTGAGCGTGTCGCCGACGTCGGGGCAGTCGATCGTGACGGCTCCCCACGACGTCTGCTGCGGTGTGCCGCTCTCCGTGGCGGAGGCGTACACGTTCGCCGCGACCAGGCCACCACCCCCGAGCATCAGGGCTACTGCGGCGAAGGTCGCACGTCGTGCGCCTGTCGGTCGTCTGCGATTACTGCGTCCCACGGAACTACTCCTGCGCGTGTCGGCTGTCCGGGCATGCACATCCCTCGCCCCATACGGACCGGGGGCCCGGTGTGTTCAAGCGCCTCGGAAATTCACAGCACCCTCATACGGAACACCGGGTTCCACCACTCGCTGCCGAACCCCTGTGCAGGGAAAACGAGATGACCCGCGCGTGTCCGCGCCCTACGGTTCTCGTCATGAACAGCACGGCCACCGGGCGCCTCCTGAACGTCGTGGACGTCGAAGCCACCTGCTGGCCCGGCTCTCCTCCCCCGCGCGCGGTCAGCGAGATCATCGAGATCGGACTGACGGTCGTGGACCTGTCGACCGCCGAGCGCGTCGAGCGGCACCGGATCCTGGTGCGGCCCGCCCGCTCCGAAGTCAGCGCGTTCTGCACGGAGTTGACGGGTCTCACCCAGGAAGAGGTCGATGCGGGCCTGCCGTTCGGCGAGGCGTGTCGACTGCTGGCCGCCGAACACGCCTCCGGGGCGCGCCCGTGGGCGAGTTGGGGCGACTACGACCGGCACCAGTTCACCCGGCAGTGCGGGGCCACGGGGACGCCGTACCCCTTCGGCCGCCGCCACACCAACGCCAAGGCGGTCTTCACCGAGGTGCACGGCCTCCGCAAGCGTCCGGGCATGGCCCAGGCCCTCGCCCTCGCCGGACTCCCCCTGGAAGGGCGCCACCATCGCGGCGAGGACGACGCGTGGAACATCGCCGCCCTGGTGCTTCACCTGGCGGAGCGGAACGGCTGGCCTCCGGAATGAACGACCCCGTCACCGAGCCCGAGGACGGCACCCGGGTCGTGGCCTGAGCCGTGCTCATGGCGGAAGTCCCCACACCCGCCGAGATCGCCGCCGGCCGCAGCCCAACCCGCCCCCTCACAGCCGCAACCTCAAGGTTGCGGCTGTGAGGGGGCGGGTTGGG
>NZ_LJBR01000532.1 GCF_001282115.1 Streptomyces sp. NRRL B-24085
TCCACGTCCACCGAGGTCACCAGCGCGATCTCACCCGGGCCGCCGGCAGCGACTGCCCCGGCGACCTGGAGGGACGCACTCGCCGCCCCCAGATCCCCGACCAGCCGCCGCAACCGCAGCCGGGGCGGCCGGTGCTCCCCGAAGATCCCGGCGAGCGCGGCGTCCTCCCGGGCCCCGAGGACCCCGCCCCCGTCGGACGGGACCAGCAGCCCCACGTCCTCGACCCGCACGTCGGCCTCCTTCAGCGCCTCCCGCACGGCCCGGCCCACGGCCTCGTCGGCACCCTCGGGATCGGGGAACGCGATGAACCGGGACCCGAGCAGCGAGGCCAACTCGGTGCGCCCGTAGGCACGGGCCCGCGCGGCCGACTCCAGCAGGAACAGCGCGCACCCCTCCCCGAGCGGTCCGACCGGCTGCCGCTGCGGCCCTCCGCTGCGCGCCCGGTACTCCAGCCAGGCCCGCTCCCGGGAGAACTCCTCGACCGCCCCGCACAGCACCGCCTCGCAGTGCCGGCGCCGCAGCAGCCGCGCCGCGTAGCTGAGCGCGAGCAGCCCGGTCAACGCCCCGCCCGACACGGTGGTGTTGGGCCCGCGCAGGGTGTGCCAGATGGCGCTCTGCCCGGCGGCGCGGTTCATCACGGTGTTCGGGAACAGCGCGGGGTCGACGTGGAAGGGCTTCTCCCCGGTCAGCGAGTCCCGCGTGAAGTCCATGATCGACTGCACGCTGCCGTGCCCGGTGCCCAGCACCATGCCCACGGCCTCGGGCACCTCCTCGGCGAGCCCCGCCCCGGCCTGCTCCAGCAGCATCCCGGCGGTGGCCACGGCGAGCCCGGTGGCCCGGTCCATCGCCCGGGTCCCCTTGCGCCCGAGGATCGCGCGCACATCGAAGTCCGGTATCCGCCCGGCCCGTTCGTAGGGTCCGAGGTCGGACTCCTCGTCGCCGGGACGCACCGCGTCCCGCAGGCCCCGCACGCCCTCGGCGAAGGCCTCGGCGCCGAGACCGTACGGCGACGCCACGGACCAGCCGGAGACGACCAGGGTGTCCGGGCCCGCCCCGGTGGCAAGACTGACACTCATAGCTGTCTGCTCCTGAAGTCGTAGAAAGTACGCGGAAGTCGGAGACCGGCGCAGGACGGGGACTCAGCCCCACGCCCCCGCGGCGGCGTGCAGCTCCGCCCCGTCGACGCCGATGGTGTTGCCGGTCAGCCACGAGGACTCGGTACGGGACAGCAGTGCGACCGCGTCCGCGACGTCCTCGGGCCGGGTCAGCCGGCCGTGCGGGTTGTTCTCGGCGGCCCGCTCGATGTACCCGGCGTGCTCGGGGATCCGCCGCAGCGCGGGAGTGACCGTGGTCCCCGCCCGCAGCGCGTTCACGGCGATCCCGCTGGTGGCCAACTCGCAGGCGAGCTGCCGCACATGGGACTCCAGGGCGCTCTTGGCCGCCGACACCGCCCCGTAGCTCGGCAGGTGTTGCGAGGTCCCGGCGCTGGTCATGGCGTACACCTTGGAACCGCCGCGCAGCAGGCCGGCCTCGACCAGGTCCTGCGTCCAGTGGACGAGGCTGTGCGCCATGACGTCGAGCGTCATCTCGATCTGCCGCCCGCTGATCCGCTTCTCCCACCCGTCCCGCGGCAGGAACGGCACCAGCGAGCCGAAGGCCAGCGAGTGGACGAGGACGCGGATCCCCCCGGTGGCCCCGGTCAGTTCGGCGAGCTCGGGCACGATCTCGGCCCGGGCCGCCCTGGAGGCGGCGTTGGCGTTGAAGAACCGCGCCTCGACGCCCTTGCCGCGGATGTCCTCGACCAGTTCGGCGACCTCGTCCTGGCGCGCGGCGGTGTCGAAGTGCACGCCGGCGACATGGACGCCTTCGTCGGCCAGTCCGAGCGCGATGGCCCGTCCGATCCCGCTGGACGCCCCCAGAACCAGGCACCAGCTCCCCTCAAGCGACTTCAGCATGCTGCAACTCCTGTGTGTGACGGTCCTGTACGGGAGAGACCCGGACGAAGGCGGCCTGGCCCGCCCCGGTCGCGCTGACGACGAGCCGTTCCCCGCCGTCCCGCGCGGTCACGGCGTGCGCGAGGGCGAGAGCGGGACCCAGGCATCCGGTCCGCCGGGGCGGCAGCTCGTCCGGCCCGGCAGCCGCCCGCGTACGCATCCCGGCGAGCGCGCCGGCGACTGCCTCGCAGACCGGGGAGGTGTCGAGATCGAGGTGGACCCGCACCACCGGCGGCACGGATCCGCCGCGGTCGGCCCCCGCTGCCGGGTCCGTGCTCCCGTGCCTCCGCGCCCCCGGGACCAGCTCCTCCAGCACCCGCTCCAGCACCCGCGCCGCCCGCTCGCGGCCCTCCGGACGCTCCAGCGCCCCGGGGGGCAGGAACACCGAGCGGGCCCGGAGCGTGGCGTGGACGGCGGTGCCGCGGGCGCGGGCCGCGGTGAGCGGCTCCAGCGCGAGCACCGCCGCGCCCTGTTCCCCGCCCCCGCCCCGCGCGGCCGGCACCGGTTCCTCCGTCGCGGCCAGCAGCAGCGCCCCGCACCGGCCCGCGGCCAGCGCCGAGGCCCCGGTGGACAGGGCGTCCAGCGCGGCCGTACGGGCGGTGGCGACGGTCAGCGCGAAGCCGTGCAGGGAGAGTTCGGCGGCGAGCCGGTTGCCGAGGACGTTGACCGCGAAGTACGGCGCCAGGGCGGGGGAGATCCCGTCGGCGCCGCGCTCCGCCACGGTGGCGTCCATCGCGTCGTACGCCCCGGCGAGCCCGGCGTTGGTGGCGAGCAGCAGTCCGCGCCGGTCGGCGGGCACGGCGTCGGCCCAGGCCCCGTCGGTGACCGCGGCCCGTGCCGCGGCGAGCACGTACTGGGCGGCGGCGGGCAGGTACTTGTACCCGCGCGCCCCGAGCCGCGCCCGGTGGTCGAACCATGCGCCGTCCGCGGGCAGCCCGCCGTAGGCGGCGGCGCTCCCGGCCTCGTCACCCCAGGGCGAGACGACCCCCACCCCGGTGACAGCGATCTCACCCATCAGGAGCCTCCCACGGCCGACGACCCGCCGGCCGCCGACCGCGAGTCCGCCCCACCGGGGCCACCCGCACCCGACGACGATGGCGAAACGGGTGGTGCGGGTGGGAGCCCAGACGCCGAAGGCGAGGCCGAGGCCATCACCCCCAGCACCACCGACGCGTTGTTCCCGCCGAACCCGTACGCGTTCACCAGCACCCGCCGCGCGCCGAGCGGCACGGAGTCCTCCGGCAGCCACACCTCGCACTGCGGGTCCTGCTCCTTGAGCGGCACGTTCCCGGGCACCGTCCCATGCCGCAGGATCAGCGCCCCGGCCACCACCCCGAGCGCCGCCGACGCGCCGCCCGCGTGCCCGAGCAGCCCCTTGAGGCTGTACAGAGGCACCCGCCCGGTGCCCAGCACCCGCCGCAGCAGCCGGCTCTCCAACACGTCGTTGAGCCGCGTACCGGTGCCGTGCGGCACCACGCACCCCACGTCGTAGGGCGGTTCGCCCAGGGCCCGCCGCATCGCCCGCACGATCTCCTCGCCGTCCTCCCGGGGCGCCGTCGGATGGTCGCCGTCGCAGCTCCAGCCGACCCCGGACAGGCTCAGCACCCGCCCATGACCGGTGTCGAGCGCTCCGCGGGCCCGGGCGTGCGCGGCCGATTCCACGACCAGCACGCCCGCGCCTTCGGCGAACACCGTCCCGGCCCGGTCGCGCTCGAAGGGCCGGCAGCGTTCGGGGTCGACCGCGCCGAGCCGGTTGAAGCACCCGAGGGCGACCCGCGAGTAGGCGTCGGAGCCGCCCGCGATCACGACATCCGCCTGACCGCTGCGCACCAGGTCCAGCGCGACCCCGAGGGCGTACCCCCCGGCGGCGCAGGCGTTGGCGACGTCGACGGCCGTACCGAACAGGCCCAGTTCACCGGCGAGGGCGCTCGCCAGCCGGAACGGCGGTTCCCACCGCTGCCCGCCGCGGCCCCGCTCGTTCACCTCGGGCTCGCCCATGCAGCTTCCGAGCACGACGGCGCTGCGCACCGCGTCCAGGGCGCCGGTGTCCAGTCCCGCGTCGGCCAGCGCCTCGGCGGCGGCGAGCGAGGCGAACCGCGTCGCCCGCTCGGACGTCGGGCCGGGGCCCGGCTCGTGGGGGCCGGGCAGGCCGAGGCCGGGCACCAGGTTGATCAGCGGCAGGTCCATGAGGGCGAGCGGGTCCGCCGGCCGGTCCGGCAGACGGGTCCCGGCCGCCGTCATGGCCCGCCACAGCTCGTCCGCGCCCGCACCGTGGCAGGTGACGGCGCCGACCCCGGTGACCACGGCCTCGGCCTGGGCGTTCATGCCGTCCGGCCCTCCAGGGCCGCGTTCATGCGGTCGTCGAAGGAGACCAGCGACCAGTCGCGCCGGTTCTCGATGACGGCGTACCCGTGGGTGATCCGCCCGGTGGCGGTCTGCACCAGCTGCCCGTCCCGCACCACGTAGGTGTCCATGCGGGAGTCGTAGGTGAACCCCTTGAAGACGCTCTCGACGGTGAGGACGACGTACAGGTCCTCCTCCATGCGGGCCTCGTCGAGGACGGTGATCCGCGAGTGCGGCACGACCGGGATCCAGTTCTGCTCGTCGAGGAGCGTCTTGATGGAGACCCCGCGGTCGGCGACGAGCCGGTCCTTGGCCTCCTCCATCAGCCGCAGGTAGCCGGACATCTGCTGGCGCTCGGTGAAGTGGCAGTACCAGTAGGGGATGCGGAACTTCCAGGCGTACGCGTTCTTCCCGGCCGTCAGTTCCTTGACCAGGTCGTCGGCGGCGAGGTCGGCCTCGACCGGCTCGGGCGTCCAGCCCGGCTCGGCGGCCAGCCGGTCCACCGCGAACGGCGCGAGGGCGGCCGGCACGGGCAGCTCGCCGCCGCCGCGCGGGTCGAGGCGCAGTTGGACGCGCACGGTGGAGGTGACGGCCTTCAGCAGCGTCTCGCGCCGCACGTGCAGGGTGACGGCGAAGACCAGCTCGCCGTCCTTGGCCTTGCGGTGCGGCTTCACCTCGGCGACGGCCGTGTCGTCGATGTGGAAGGCGTGCAGGATGCGGGTGTCGATGTCGACGATGTCGGTGCACAGGCCGTACACCTCGTAGACCGTGCCGGGCGCGAGGCCGGCCTGGCGGAGATGGTTCAGCACGGCTTCCTCGACGAGGTAGTTGACGTGCTTGAAGCCGATCCAGGTGCAGATGTTGGAGCCCTCGTAGCGGGGCCGGATCTCCAGGGAGCTGGGCTCCTTCAGGGCGAGGACCGCGGCCTCGATGTCAGCGGTGTGCGTGGTGGTCACGTCGACTCCGTGAGTAGGGATGGGCAGGAGAAACTGAACGCGCGTGCAGGTGAGGAAAGGTGTGGTGCTCAGGACCCCTCAGGCCCCTCAGGCCCTGACCCGCTCGGGAAAGACCTCGTGCAGCAGCTCGTGCACGGCGTCGGCGAAGTCCCGCGGGCGTTCCGCCATCGCGAAGTGCCCGCAGTCCTCGAACAGCCGCAGCCGGCCGGCGGGCAGGGCGGCGGCCAGTGCCCGGGCGTCGTCGGGCGGGGCGGCGAAGTCCCCGGCGCCGGCCACGACGAGCACGGGCAGCCGCAGCGCGTCGACGTCGAGTCCGGGGCTGCGCAGGTAGGCACCGAAGAACTGCTGCCATCCGTACGGTCCGATCCGCTCCCGCACCCTGAGCGCCATCGCGGCACGCAGCTCGGGCGGGACGCGGTCGCCCGCGCCGATCCGCAGCCCCTCTTCGAGGATCCGGTGGAACCCGTTCAGGTAGTACTGGGCGTCGTCCCAGGTAAAGGCGTCGGGGGAGCGCCGGTGGAAGGGAGCGACGACCACGGCGGCCCCGACATCGCTTCGCCGGGCGAGCACTTCGAGCGCGGGCCCCGCGGTGAAGGAGTGCACGACGAGCACGTCCACCCCGCCGGGTACGGCGTCCAGAGCCCGCTGCACATAGCCGCCGGGTTCGTCGGTGACGCTCCACCCCGGGTCGCCTTCGGCACCCCAGGGCAGCACCGCGTCCCACACCTCGACCACGTCGTCGGCGAGCTCCGCGTACGCCGCCCACTGGGAGGTGCTCCCGGCCAGCCCGTGCAGCAGCAGAACCCGGACGGGATCACCGCCTTCGAGCGCCGCCCGCCGCATCCGGACCGGGGAAGCCGCCGACGGCGAAAGCAGCACGGGTGGTGCGGGTGGGAACCCCAAGGCCGAAGGCGAAGCCGAGGCCGTCACACCGCACCCCCGGCCCCCGCAAGAAGCAACGCCGCACTCGCGTCATCGCCCCCCGCGTCCCCGGTCCCCGCACTGGCGAGCAC
>NZ_LJBR01000533.1 GCF_001282115.1 Streptomyces sp. NRRL B-24085
CCCCCCGCACCACCGCCCCCCGCGTCCGGTCCAGTACCCCGAACACCACGTGCTCGAAGGCGCCGGCGAACCGGCCGTCGGGCCCGAGGAGGGTCCGGAACGCGCCCGCCACCTGCGCGGGGTCGTTCTGGAAGACACCGCAGCCCCAGGCGCCGCCGGTAGCCCTCCGTCACGGCCACCGACAGCACCTGCTCGGCGCGCGCCGCGAGGGCCCGCGGCAGCTCGGCGGCCCGCTCGGGCGCCGTGCGCCGCACCACCCCGGCGTTGGGGGCGGCCGCCGTCAGGAACCCCACGGGGTACGCCGAGTCCAGCAGCCGGCCGCGATCGTCCCGGAACACCGGTACGGCCGGCGAGTGGATGACCCGGTCCGTGTAGAACGGGTCGCGGTGGGCCCGGTGATGGTCGTAGAACTCGCGGGCCCGGAGCTGGCAGGTGTACAGCGCGGAAGCCCGGCACAGGGCCTCTTCCTGGGCCTGGGCGCCGTTCAGATAGCCGCCGCCGGGATTGCGCGCCGAGGCGAAGTTCAGCACGGCCGTCCGGCCGCCGAGCCGACGGGCCGCCTCCAGACTGCTCTCCCCCGTGACCTCGACGACCGTGTCCGCGACGGTGAAGGCGGGCACCTCCACGGGTCCCGGCCCGTACATCCGCGTCCCCGCGCGCGCCGCCTCGATCTCGGCGGCCACGGAGACCTCGCGGCCGTCCGGTGCGCGGTAGCGCCCCGCCGCGACGATCTCTTCCGTCTCCTGTGCGATCCCGCGCAAGCGCGCGCTCATGGCGCCACCCCCGTGAGCGCCATGACCGCACGCCGCGCGGTCTCCCCCGTCGTGCTCATGAACGCATCGTGAGCGATGCTGGTCCTGCGGTGCAACAGGGTTTCGGGGTGCCCACAGCACCCGGGAAGGAAGTGTGACCAGTCCGGAACGTACGGGTACGCCCCCTTGTGCCAAGCGCCGCGAGGGTCTTGGGTGGGACGAGTTGCCTGTCCGGGCCACCAAGGAGGATCCTGACATGTCCGACTCGGTAAGCGACTGTACGGAACCCCGTACAGCCATACCGGAGGCCGAGCTGGAAGCACTCGTACGCGGTATCTGCTTCAAGACCGGCCCGCCCCGCCGCATCGGGGTGGAAGTGGAATGGCTCGTCCACGAGCTGCGCGACCCGCGGCTCCCCGTCACACCCGAACGACTCGCGGCGGCCTACGCCGCACTGCGGACCGTGCCCCTGAAGTCGGCGCTCACCGTCGAACCCGGCGGACAGCTGGAGCTGAGCTCGCAGCCCGCCGACTCCCTGATGGAGTGCATCGGTACCGTCTCCGCCGACCTCGCCGCCGTACGGGCGGCCCTCGCCGAGCACGGCCTCGGCCTCGTCGGCATCGGCCACGACCCCTGGCACCCGCCCCGCAGGTACCTGCGGG
>NZ_LJBR01000534.1 GCF_001282115.1 Streptomyces sp. NRRL B-24085
TCTGGGGGGTGCGGGAGTCGTGGTGGTGGCTGTTGCCCGCGTCCCTGCTCGCGCCGATGATGATCGGGCCGGGGAGTGGTGGACCACCTCGCGGGCGGGGACGCCGGGCTTGTTCTCGGCGGGGGACCACACGGGCTTGCCCATGACCATCAGCGGGTCGAACATCACGACGACACCCGCGAGCAGCAGGAAGGCCAGCGGACCGATCATCATCGGCGCGAGCAGGGACGCGGGCGAGTCACCGGAGACCGGCGCGGACGTGTTGTGCAGATGGACGCTGAGGGCGGCCATGCCGGTGTAGTGCATGCCCGTGACGGCGAGACCCATGATGAGGCTCGCGCCCACGCTCCACAGGAATCCCCTGACCTGCCCGGCGGCCCACAGGGCTGCGGTGGCGGCGACGACGGCTATGACCACGGAGATGGCGACGGTGACCGTGTTGTACTCCAGTTGCCCGTTCAGGCGCATGCCGGCCATGCCCAGGTAGTGCATCGAGGCGATGCCGAGCCCGGTGACGGCGCCGCCGGTCATCAGGGGGGTGCCGGTCGTGCCCCGGTATCCGACGATGAAGACCCCGATGCCCACCATGACGATGGCCACGGCGAGGCTCGCGAAGGTGATGGACCTGTCGTAGTGGATCGGCGCCTGCTCGACCTTGAACCCCATCATGGCGACGAAGTGCATGGTCCAGATGCCGGAGCCGATCGCGGCCGAGCCGAGAGCCAGCCAGCCGGGTCGCCAGGATCTGCTGACCAGCATGGATCTGGTGGTGCAACGCAGGCCGAGGGCACCGCCGAGGCAGGCCATGAGGTAGGCCACCAGCGGTGTGACGAGTCCGTAGCTGAATCCGTCGACCGTGCCTTGCATGCGCGGCTGCCCTTCCGCCCTCTTACATCCTGGAATTCCCTGAAAAGTGCCCCTTCCCAGCACTGACCGAACGGTCAGGGCCGAGGCAGAGAGTATGACTGCCACCGGAATGGTCGAACGATTTTCCGGCAAAGAAACACGCCCTTGCCCCAGTTGTGCGGCACCAGTGAGCGGTCTCGGGACACGCTCGTTCAGGATGTGTCCATTCTGTACCCCGCTGCCGTTGACCCGGTGCTGTCACAGTTGTGCTGTACGTGATCGCCCGACGCGAGGAGTACGTATGCACGCGCGCGCCGCGGCCGCCCTGACCACCGCGCTCCTGGGGACCGCCGCCCTCCTGCTTCCCGCCACCGACGTCCGGGCCGTCGAGGACGGCACGCCCCCCACGGTCATCGCCCACCGGGGCGGTTCCGCCTACGCCCCCGAGAACACCCTGGCCGCCGTCGACAAGGCCGCCCGGCTCGGCGCCGTCTGGGTCGAGAACGACGTCCAGCGCACCAAGGACGGCGAACTCGTCGTCCTCCACGACGACAGCCTCCAGCGCACCACCGACGTGGAGCAGGTCTTCCCCGGGCGGGCACCCTGGAAGGTGAGGGACTTCACGGCCGCCGAGATCGCCCGGCTGGACGCGGGCGGCTGGTTCGGTGCCGCCTACGCGGGCGCGCGCGTGCCGACGCTGGAGCAGTACGTGCACCGCGTCGATCTCCACCATCAGAAACTGCTCCTCGAACTCAAGAACCCGGAGCTGTACCCGGGCATCGAGCGGGAGACCCTCAAGCTTCTCGCCAACGAGGGGTGGCTCGACAGGAAGCACCGGGGCCGGCTGGTCGTGCAGAGCTTCAGCGCGGCCAGTCTGCGGACCGTCCATGACCTCGAGCCCGCGGTGAGGACCGGTTTCCTCGGGACGCCGTCCGTGGCGGACCTGCACGCGTACGCGTCCTTCGCGGACCAGATCAACCCGTCGTACACCACCGTCTCCACGGCCTACGTCTCCGCCGTCCACGCCTTCACCGGTCCGCACGACAAGCCGCTGGAGGTCTCCGCCTGGACCGTCGACACCGCGGAGGCCGCGCGCAGGGTCGCCGGGTACGGCGTCGACGGCATCATCACCAACAAGCCGGACGTGGTGCGGGACGCGCTGTCCGGCTAGCGGGCCGTTCGCAGAGCTCGGCGGGTGTTGTCAGTGCCGGATCGTACGGTGGTGGCATGAACAGCCATGGGCAGGACGAGCAGCGGATCGTGTGGGCCGTCGTCGGCACGGACATCGGCCCGCTGCTGCTGGCCGCGACCGACGAGGGTCTGGTCAACGTGGTCTTCCACGCCACCGACCCGGTCCGCGACAAGGCACTGGAGCGGCTCGCGTCCCGGCTGGGCACCGAGCCCGTCGAGGCGCCCGGCTCTCCGCTCCTGGCCGAGGCGATACGCCAGGTCGAGGCCTATTTCGCGGGCGAACGGCACGATTTCGAGCTGCCCCTGGACTGGTCGCTGATCTCCGGCTTCAACCGGCAGGTGCTGCGCGAGCTGGCGTCCGGCGTGCGGTTCGGCCAGGTCGTCGGTTACGGCGAGCTGGCCGGGCGGGTCGGCCAGCCGGGTGCCGCACAGGCCGTCGGGGTGGCCATGGGCTCCAACCCGCTGCCGGTCGTCGTGCCCTGCCACCGGGTCGTCGAGAGCGACGGCGGCATCGGTGGCTTCGGCGGCGGTCTGGAGACCAAGCGGCAACTGCTCGCGCTGGAGGGCGTGCTGCCCGAGCCGCTGTTCTGAGGCAGTCCCGTCCGCGTTTCTGAGGCGGTCCCGTCCGGCGCCCCCTAGGCGATCCGAAGCGACGGTGATCGACCGGGGCGCGAGCTGCAAGCACGTTGCTCGACCGGCACGGGGCGCTGAGCGCGTACGGCCACTGAACGACCTGCGGCAGTTGAAAGACGTTCGGCTGGTCTGACGCCGTGGGCGAGGGACCACGCGACACGCGTCGGCGTGGCCCCTGGAGCGGTCAGTCGTAGTGGCGCGCCTCGAAGACGTTGCCGTCCGGGTCGCGGAAGTAGAAGCTGCGCCGGGCCATTCCGCGGGCGCCGAAGGAGTCGTGGGAGAAGTCCGAGACGGGCACGGAGCGTTCCTCCAGGCGGGCACGGAGTGTCTCGAACTCGGCGGCCGGCATGGCAAGGCAGACGTGGTTGACGGGGTGTCCCGCGCTCTCGGCAGCGCCGGGGACCATTTTCATGCCGGCCGCCAGGGTGAGCGGCATGAGGTCGAGGATGGTCTCGTCGTTGAGCCGTACGGAGGGGAAGGACACCGCTCCCGCGGCGAAGTCGGTGAGCCGCACGGGTTCCGTGCCCAGGGTCTTCTCGTAGAAGTCGGCCGATGCCACCGGGTCGCGCACCCAGAGGACGACATGGTCGAGACGTATCGAGTTGTCCGTCATGCACCCAAGGCTGGTGTCCTCCGCCACGGCTCGCAAGGGTTTGGCCTGCCCCGCCGCCCGCCAGAGATGAGGGAGAACCGATCGACAGGAGGCAGGCCCGTGGTGCTGGTGGTGTCCGAAGAGGTGCGCGAGGCGATCGACGCGCGTCGACCCGTGGTGGCCCTGGAGTCCACGATCATCGCGCACGGTCTGCCGCGTCCCCGCAATCTGCAGGTGGCGCTGGAGCTGGAGGACGTCGTACGGCAGGAGGGGGCCGTGCCGGCGACGATCGCCGTACTGGACGGGCGGCCCCATGTCGGCCTGGACAAGCAGCAGTTGGAGCGGGTCGCGAACGAGGACGGGATCCGCAAGCTGGGGCACCGGGACCTGCCGCTCGCGGTGGCCGCCGGGGTCAGCGGGGCGACCACGGTGTCGGCCACGGCGCAGCTCGCGGCGCTGGCCGGGGTGGAGGTGTTCGCCACGGGCGGGCTCGGCGGGGTGCACCGGGAGTGGACGACGATCCAGGACGAGTCGGCCGACCTCGGCCTGCTGGCCCGCACGGCGATCACGGTGGTGTGCGCGGGCGTGAAGTCCATCCTGGACGTGCCCGCGACGCTCCAGCGGCTGGAGACGCTGGGGGTCGCGGTCGCCGGTTACGGCACGGACCGCTTCCCCGGGTTCTACCTGTCCGACTCCGGCTTCCCGGTGGAGTGGCGGCTGGACACCCCCGAGCAGGTGGCGCAGGTCATGCGCGCGCGTGAGGCGCTCGGCGCGCCCGGCTCGGCACTGATCGTCGCCAACCCGGTGCCCGAGGAGGAGCAGCTGGATCCCGAGCTGCACGCGCGCGTGCTCGCGGACGCGCTCCAGGCCTGCGAGGAGGCGGGAGTCACCGGTCAAGGGGTCACGCCGTTCCTGCTGGACCACCTGGTGCGGCACACCGACGGCGCCTCCCTGAGCGCCAACCTGGCGGCGGTGCGGGGCAATGTGCGGCTGGCGGCACGCATCGCGGCCGCCCGGGCCGGGGCGTGACGACGGACGGGCTCGGTCAGGCCGCGGCCGCCCGGGGTGGCGGCCTCCTGGTCGTCGGGGACGTCATCACGGACGTCGTCGCCAGGCATCGGGGGCCGCTCGCCACCGGCACGGACACCGCCGCCGCGATCCGTACGGTGCCGGGCGGGGCGGGGGCCAATGTGGCCTGTTGGGCG
>NZ_LJBR01000535.1 GCF_001282115.1 Streptomyces sp. NRRL B-24085
GCCCCCCGTGGCTTCTCGGTGCCGGGCCCGCCCCCGTCCCCGGGAGGGCTACTCGGTGGCGATGGCGTTCAGGACGTTCATCCGGCCCGCCCGGAACGCCGGGATCAGGGCGGCGAACAGACCCACGAAGGCCGAGCCGATGAAGACCGCGATGATCGTCGGCCAGGGGATCTCCAGGACCTTCAGGCCCTCCAGGGCGAGGAGCTTCTGGGCGGTGGCACCCCAGCCCATGCCCAGGCCCAGCCCGAGCAGTGCGCCGAAGAGCGCGATCACTACCGACTCCATGCGGATCATCCGGCGCAGCTGGCGCCGCGAGAGGCCGATCGCCCGCATCAGGCCGATCTCCCGGGTCCGCTCGACCACCGAGAGCGCCAGGGTGTTCACGACACCGAGGATCGCGACGATGATCGCGAGGGCCAGCAGGCCGTAGATCATGTTCAGGAGCTGGCCGATCTGGTCCTTGAGGGCTTCCTTGTAGTCGGTCTGGTCGCGCACGGTGTACTGCGGGTAGTCGTGCAGCGCCGACTTCAGCGACTTGTACGCCGCGTCCGTCTGGCCTTCCTTGGCCGAGGCGAAGACGAGCTCGTCCAGGGGCATCTTGTCGGCCGGCACGTACTTGGCGAGCGTGGCGGTGGAGATGTACTTCGAGCCCGCGTCGATCAGGCCGTCGCTGCTCGTGATGGCCCGCACGGTCAGGTCGGCCGTGGCGCCGTCCTTGAAGGCGACCTTGATCTTCGACCCGAGGTGGATGCCGTGCGCCTTGGCGAACTTGTCGTGCACGGACATCGAGTCGGGCTTGTACGCGTCGGCGAGCTTTCCGGCGACCGTCTTGGTCTGGAGGTCGGTTGCGTACGTCGGGTCGGCCGCCGTGATGTCGGTGTCCTTGAGGGTCTTGCCGTCGGGGGTCGTGTAGTCGGCCTCCGTGATCTTGTACTCGGTGACGTGCGCGAGTCCCGGCGTGTCCTTGACGGCCTTCACGGCCGCCGGGGTGACGAGCTGCCCGCTGTCGGACTGGATGATGAAGTCCGTGCCGACCGTCTTGTCGAGCTGGTCCGTGGCCGAGGCGACCATGGAGGAGCCGACGACCGACAGGCAGGCGACCAGCGCGAGGCCGATCATCAGGGCGGCGCCCGTGGCTCCGGTGCGGCGCGGGTTGCGCAGGGCGTTGCGCTCGGCCATGCGGCCGACGGGACCGAACACCCTGAGGACGACGGCGCCCAGGACGCGCACCACGCCACCGGCGAGGAGCGGGCCGATCACGACGAAGCCGATCAGGGAGAGCACCACGCCGAGGCCGAGCCACGAGGAGCCCTCCTTGGCCTTGTCCGCCTCGGCGGCGAGGTAGAGCGCGTAGGCGCCGCCGGCGGTCAGGAGCGTGCCGACCAGGGCCCGTACGCGGCCCGCCCTGGCGTCGGCGGGGGCGCCCGCGTCCCGCAGGGCGGCCATCGGGGAGACCTTGCCCGCGCGGCGGGCCGGCAGCCAGGCGGCCAGGACGGTGACGACCACACCGAGGACCAGGCCGACGACCGGGGTGGTCCAGGCGATGGTGAGGTCACTGGTGGAAAGGTTCATGCCCATGGAGCCCATGAGCTTCATCAGCCCGATCGCGAGGCCGACGCCCGCGCCGACCCCGAGCACCGACCCGAACACGCCCAGCAGGAGCGCCTCGGCCAGCACGGACCGGTTGACCTGCTTGCGCGAGGACCCGATCGCCCGCATGAGGCCGATCTCCCGGGTGCGCTGCGCGACCAGCATGGAGAAGGTGTTGATGATCAGGAAGATGCCGACGAGGAAGGCGATCCCGGCGAAGCCGAGCATCGCGTACTTCATGACGTTCATGAAGCCCTCGACGTCCTTCTGGTTGGCGTCGGCGGTCTCCTTGGCCGTCTGCACCTTGTAGGTGCCGCCGAGCTCGGCGGCGACGTTCTTCTTGAGCTGCGCGTCGGTGACCCCGGGCGCGGCCGTGACATTGACGTTGGTGAAGACGTTCGACTCGCCGACGAGCGTCTGCTGGGCGGTTTTGGTGTCCAGGTAGAAGATCGCCGCACCGGGGTTGGTGACCTCGAACTCGGCGACGCCGGAGATCTTCGCCTTGTGCGTGCCGACCGCGCTGATGACGCCGATCTCGTCACCGAGCTTGAGGTGGTGCTTGTCGACGGTGTCCTTGTCGACCATCACCTGGCCGGAGTTCTTGGGGGCCGCTCCGGAGGTGATCTTCATGGTGCGGGCGTCGTTGCCGTTCCAGCTGCCGACGATGGTCGGGCCGCCGCCGGACGGCGAGAGGCTGTCCTTGTCGGCGTCCACGACGGTCACCGAGGTCGAGAAGACGGTCCCCTCCGCCGTCTTCACGCCCTGTGCCTCGCGCACCTTGGACAGTACGGAGGCCGGCATGACCGGCGGCTTGCCGTTGCCGGAGGTCGTCTCGCCGCTGTCGGAGGCACCCTTGGCGCTCACCGTCACGTCCGAGGAGGTGGCCGCGAAGAGCTTGTCGAAGGTGGTGTTCATCGTGTCGGTGAACACCAGCGTCCCGCAGACGAAGGCGACCGACAGCAGGACCGCCACGGCCGACAGGGCCATGCGTCCCTTGTGCGCGAAGAAGTTGCGCATGGAGGTCTTCATGACGGTCATGACGTGCGCCCCCGGGCGTCGAAGTCCTTCATGCGGTCCAGGACGGCATCCGCGGTCGGCTTGTACATCTCGTCGACGATCCGGCCGTCGGCGAGGTACAGCACGCGGTCCGCGTAGGAGGCGGCCACCGGGTCGTGCGTGACCATCACGATGGTCTGGCCGAGCTCGTCGACCGACCTGCGCAGGAAGCCCAGCACCTCGGCGCCCGCGCGCGAGTCGAGGTTTCCGGTCGGCTCGTCACCGAAGATGATCTCGGGGCGGGCGGCCAGGGCACGGGCCACGGCGACGCGCTGCTGCTGTCCGCCGGAGAGCTGGGTGGGCCGGTGCCGGAGCCGGTCCGAGAGTCCGACCGTGTCCACCACGCGCGCGAGCCACTGCTTGTCCGGCTTGCGCCCGGCGATGTCCATGGGCAGCGTGATGTTCTCGAGCGCGTTGAGCGTCGGAAGCAGGTTGAAGGCCTGGAAGATGAACCCGACGCGGTCCCGCCGCAGTTGGGTGAGCTTCTTGTCCTTCAGGCCGGTGATCTCGGTGTCGTCCAGGAAGATCTGACCGCTCGTCACGGTGTCGAGACCGGCGAGGCAGTGCATGAGGGTGGACTTGCCGGACCCGGAGGGGCCCATGATCGCGGTGAACTGTCCGCGAGCGATGTCCACGTCCACATGGTCGAGGGCGACGACACGGGTCTCGCCGGACCCGTACGCCTTGACGACCTGCCGCGCCCGCGCGGCAACGGCCGTACGCCCTCCAGTGCCCCCGTGCCTGGTGATGGTTACAGCCGATGTCACGGTATGTCTCCTATATCGGTAAGTCAGTGAGCCGCCGGGACCGCCCGGCGTTCGGTAAGTGCTGGTGCCTTGTTCGGTACGGCGTTCAGTCTGGTGCCGCGGGTCGGTCCGGCGCGCTGGTGCTCAGCACCGTCTTCTACGGGGGAAAACCCCACCCCCGCCGATCCGGGCCGTCCTTAACCTGGCTTTACGCCGCTGCGGAGCGGCGGGGGAG
>NZ_LJBR01000536.1 GCF_001282115.1 Streptomyces sp. NRRL B-24085
CCCCAGCACCGCCCCGGCCACCACCGGCACCACTCCCGCCGCCCAGTGCTCAGGCCCGCCGGCCCCCGCCTCCGGTACCGCCGCGAGCAGCGGGAAGGGCGGGAGCAGCGGTGCCGGGTCCGACGACAGCGGCCCGACGGCATGGCCCGCGCCGAGGACGAAACCGGGGCCGGCGGCGTACCCCACCGCCCACACCGCCGCGTTCGGCACCAGCGCCAGACAGAGCAGCAGGACGGCGAACCGTCCCGACCATCCCTCCGTGAGCTGGAGGAACGAGCTCCGCGTCGCGGCTCCGTGCGCCACCAGCGACACCGACAGCACCACCGCCCCGCCCCCGACCAGCACGGACACCCCGGCTGCCGCGGCTCGTGCGGCCGCGGCGAGCCGTGCCCGCGCCTCCGCCCCGAGGACGGCCCGCCGCACCCCGCCGGGCAGCAGCACCAGCGCCCCGTCCAACGCGTCGGAGGGGCGGCCGTACGCCGTCCACACCCCCGCGCCGGCCGCGCCCATGACGACGGCCGGCAGGCACACGCAGGCCCACGTCCACGAGGGCCGCAGCGGTCCGCCGGACGCGTACAGCGCGGCGGCCGCGCCGACGGCGAGGTAGCCGAGCACGACCCCCGTCCACGCCGTCCGCCCGGACGCCTGCGGCGGCTCCTCGTCCCCGGAGGCCAGGTCCCGCGCCGCCCGGTGCACCAGCCACACGGGCAGCACGAGCAGCAGCAGCGGCGTGACGCCGACGGGCGCCGGAACACCGGAGAGCGTGTCCGTGCGGACCAGTTCGGCCCCGTGCGCGAGCAGCCACAGGGCCGCGGCCACGTGCAGCGCGCCACCCGGACCGCTGTCGGGGTACGGCGAGCTGATCCACAGCACGATCACGAGCACGGCGAACGAGCCGAGCCCCAGTCCGGCGGCCACCGCACCGCCCAGGAGGGCGGCGGTCAGGCCGGGCGTCCGGTCGCGCAACCGGGTGAGCAGGGGTGACAACGACGTGCGGCGGGCGGTCATCTGGATCACTCCGCCATGCTCCCAACGACACGCGCTTTCTCGTCGTAACAGGCGAAGTTCGGATGTGTCGCTCAATATATGACTATGTACTTTTTCGCACGAAGGGGCGCCCGGTGACGCAGGATCAGGTCGCGAAGGCGACGGGCGCCACCGGCGAGCTGACGGACCCTCAGCAGGAGCACGAGGAGCCCGCCGCCCCCGCCCTGACACCCGCTCAGGCCTTCGACGCGCTGTACGCGTTCTGCGCGCCCGCCCTCGTCCGGCAGACCTATCTGCTCACCGGCCGCCGCGAGCTCGCCCGCGAGTCGGTCGAACGGGCCTTTCAACTCGCCTGGCAGCGCTGGCCCGAGGTGGCCGTGGACCGGGACCCGGCGGGCCGGGTGCGGATCATGGCGTACGAGTACGCCCTCTCCCCCTGGCACCGTTTCCGGCCCCGCTACCGCAACCCCGAGGCACCCGTCGCCGACCCGGCCGACCGCGCGCTGATGGCCGTACTCCTCAAGCTCCCGCCGTCGCAGCGGCGCACGCTCCTGCTGTACGACGGTGTGGGCCTCGACCTTCCGGAGACGGCGGCGGAGTCGGAGGCGAGCACCCCGGCGACGGCCTACCGGCTGATGAACGCGCGGGCAGCGGTCGCGGCCCGGCTTCCCGACCTGGCCGACCCCTCCGAACTGCACGAGAGCCTGGTCTCGCTGGCGTCGAGGGAACGGCTGCGGGCCGCGCAGGCGCCCGCGGTCAGGACCGGGAGCGAGCGCCGGGCCCGCTTCTGGACCCAGGCGGCGATCGCGTTCACGGTGGCCCTGATCGGCGCGACGGCACTCACCCTGCGCACGGCTCCGACGCACTACGAGCCGCCGGTGGCACCGGGGGCGGAGATCCAGGGGGTGCCGCCGCGGGTGGGGCAAGGAGCGCTGTCGAAGTCGGAGGTGTCCCTCCGCGAGAAGCTGCGGAAGAGTGCGGGCAGCGGTCCGGAGAGGGTGGCACCGCTCGCCCGTTAGCCGCGGGCCGGTGAGGGCTTGTCGCGCAGTTCCCCGCGCCCCTTGAGCAGGTGCGGTCGAAGCTTTTTCAGGGGCGCGGGGAACTGCGCGACAAGCCACGACGCGCCCGCACCCGCCCGACGACCCGATCCGGCACCTTGTAACGCGATGGGCCCGCCCCAACCCACGGAGCGAGCCCATCGACGTTCAGCCAGGTACTACTCAGCCGGCGAGGATCTCCCGCGCCAGCTTCGCCGTCTCGGTCGGCGTCTTGCCGACCTTGACGCCGGCGGCCTCAAGGGCCTCCTTCTTGGCGGCGGCCGTACCGGACGAACCGGAGACGATCGCACCCGCGTGGCCCATGGTCTTGCCCTCGGGCGCGGTGAAGCCCGCGACGTAGCCGACGACCGGCTTCTTCACGTTGTCCTTGATGAACGCCGCGGCCCGCTCCTCGGCGTCGCCGCCGATCTCACCGATCATGACGATCAGGTCGGTGTCGGGGTCGGCCTCGAACGCGGCGAGCGCGTCGATGTGGGTGGTGCCGATGACCGGGTCGCCACCGATGCCGACGGCGGACGAGAAGCCGATGTCCCGCAGCTCGTACATCATCTGGTAGGTCAGCGTGCCGGACTTCGAGACCAGGCCGATGCGGCCCGGCTTGGTGATGTCGCCCGGGATGATGCCGGCGTTCGACTGGCCCGGGGTGATGAGACCGGGGCAGTTCGGGCCGATGATCCGGGTCTTGTTGCCCTGGGACACGGCGTAGGCGTAGAACGCGGCCGAGTCGTGGACGGCGATGCCCTCGGTGATGACGACCGCGAGCGGGATCTCGGCGTCGATGGCCTCGACGACGGCGGCCTTGGCGAAGGCCGGCGGTACGAAGAGGACGGAGACGTTCGCGCCCGTCTTCTCCATCGCCTCGGCCACGGTGCCGAACACCGGGATCTCGGTGCCGTCGAAGTCGACCGACGTGCCCGCCTTGCGGGGGTTCACGCCACCGACGATGTTCGTGCCGTCGGCCAGCATGAGCTTGGTGTGCTTCATGCCCGTGGCACCGGTCATGCCCTGGACGATGACCTTGGAGTCCTTGTCGAGGAAGATAGCCATGGCTTGTCTGTCCCTCTTCCCTTACTTCGCAGCCGCGAGCTCGGCGGCCTTGTCGGCCGCGCCGTCCATGGTGTCCACGCGCTGGACCAGCGGGTGGTTGGCGTCGGAGAGGATCTTGCGACCCAGCTCGGCGTTGTTGCCGTCGAGGCGGACGACGAGGGGCTTGGTGACTTCCTCGCCCTTGTCCGCGAGCAGCTGCAGCGCCTGCACGATGCCGTTGGCGACCTCGTCGCACGCGGTGATCCCGCCGAAGACGTTGACGAACACCGACTTGACGTCCGGGTCGCCGAGGATGATCTCCAGGCCGTTCGCCATGACGGCGGCGGAGGCGCCACCGCCGATGTCGAGGAAGTTGGCGGGCTTGACGCCACCGTGCGCCTCACCGGCGTACGCGACGACGTCCAGGGTGCTCATGACGAGACCCGCGCCGTTGCCGATGATGCCGACCTCGCCGTCGAGCTTGACGTAGTTGAGGTTCTTGGCCTTGGCGGCGGCCTCCAGCGGGTTCGCGGAGTCCTTGTCCTGGAGGGCCTCGTGCTCCGGCTGGCGGAACTCGGCGTTCTCGTCCAGGGAGACCTTGCCGTCGAGGGCGATGACCTCGCCGGAGGCGACCTTGGCCAGCGGGTTGACCTCGACCAGGAGGGCGTCCTCCTTGATGAAGGTGTCCCACAGCTTGACGAGGACGTTGACGACCTTGTCCGCGACCTCGGCCGGGAACTTGGCGGCCTCGACGATCTCGCGGGCCTTGGCCTCGGTGACACCCTCGTTGGCGTCGATCGGCGTCTTGGCGACGGCCTCGGGGCGGGTCTCCGCCACCTCCTCGATCTCCATGCCGCCCTCGACGGACGCGATGGAGAGGAAGGTGCGGTTGGCACGGTCCAGGAGGAAGGAGACGTAGTACTCCTCCACGATCTCCGGGGCCGTCTCGGCGATCATCACCTTGTGGACCGTGTGGCCCTTGATGTCCATGCCGAGGATGTTGGTCGCGTGCTCCACGGCCTCGTCGGCGGAGGCGGCGAGCTTGACGCCGCCCGCCTTGCCACGGCCGCCGACCTTCACCTGGGCCTTGACGACGGACTTGCCACCGAGGCGCTCGGTGGCTGCGCGGGCCGCCTCAGGCGTGTCGATGACTTCACCGGCCAGCACCGGTACATCGTGCTTGGCGAAGAGGTCCCTCGCCTGGTACTCGAACAGGTCCACGCGCTTCCGTCCCTATCAGTGATCTCGCGGTTCGTTGTCTGCGTGGGCGTGCCGCGAGGGCAACGTGACGTCCGACCGGTGTCTGTCACAAGGGAGGCGCACACGGTGTCCGAGCGCGCGGCATGTCCGTCTCGCAGGTTATCGCTGCTTGCCGGGGGCCCCTAAATCGAGGGTCACACCTGAGCGGTGATACCTGTCACATGATGCCGCGCTCACTGGCACGGCGTGCCGCGTGTGAGGTGGCGGGGCGCCTTCGCCGGTGCCCGGGGAAGGGCCTCACCGGGGTGGGGTTGCCCCGGTGAGGCCCATGGTGCAGCCCCTCGTCACGAGGAGCCCGGGCGGTGGGTCCCTTCCCCGATGGGACCTCTCCGCCCCCGTCCGTGAGGTTCCGGCAGGACAGACCGACGGCTTTCGGCCGTCCGGGGCCCGTCGCCTCACGGAGTCGGTGGTGGCGGGCGGTCAGGCGCGGTGGTCCCGCGCGTGACCCGGGGTGAGGGACTCGGCCACGCCCTGGACGCCGGTGACGGCGTGCCCGGCGAGCGGTCCCGCGGTGTCCTGGAGGGTCCCGGTCAGGTCTCCGGCGAAGGGGCCGACCTGTCCGGCGACGGGGGCGGCCTCACCGACGACGCCGGTGGCGAACGGCGTGACGTCGCCCGTCACACCGTGGGCCAGCGCGGTGCTGCTGTCGGCGACCGGCTCCACCGTGCGGGTGACGGTGCCGACGACGGGCCCCACGGCTCCGGTGACCCCGTGCGCGAACGCCGGGACCTCGCCCGTGACGCCGTACGCCAGGTCGGTGGTGTGGCCCGCCACGCCGTACGCGAGCGGAGCGACGTCCCCGGCGACTCCGGTCGCGAAGGGCCGGACGTCCCGCGTGACGCCGTGCGCGAGGGCGGTCGCGTCCGCGACGGCCTGCCCGGCGACCGGCACCACACCGTGCACGGCGGTGTTCACGACCGGCGGCAGCACGGCGTCGGCGGTGTCGTGCGCGACCTGCCCGACGAGGCCGGTGGCGTAGGGCGGCACACCGGCCACGACACCGTCCGCGACCGGGAGGAGACCGGCGACCGTCCCGGTGGCGTACCCGGCCACGCCCTGCTGGATCTCCCCGACGCCGGCGACCGCGCCGCCGGCCACGGGCGGCATGCCCTGCACGGTGCCGCCCACGACCGGGGACACGTCCCCGGCGACGCCGTACACCAGCCCGGTCGCCGCGTCCACGGCGTGGCCCGCGGCCGTCGCGACCCCGCCCACGGCTCCCCCGGCGACCGGCGTCACGCCGGCCACCGCGCCGGTGACGACCGGGGCCACCCCGCCCACGGTCCGCCCGGCGGCGGGCCCGGCCCCCTCGACGACCGGCACTGCGCCGTCCATCGCCTGGGCGGCGACCGGCAGCACGCCGTCCACGGTGGCCGTCACGACGGGCGGCACGACCGCGGCCGCCGTCTGGCCGACGACGGGCGCGACAGCACCGGGAACCCCCGCGACGACGCCGAGAGCCCGCTGCTCGACCGCGCCGACCGTGCCGACGGCCTGCCCGTGGACGCCGGTCACCGTGCCCGTGACATGTCGGGGCACGGAGGAGACGGTGGCCTCGGCTGCGGTCCTCAGGGAACCGGCCCCTGTTCCCGCCGTGCCCGACACGTCGGCGATCCGGTCCTGCGCTCCGGTGAGCGTGGCCCGTGCCGCGCCGGTCGCCCCCGCCGCCGTACGGCCCGCGCCCGCGAGGGTGTGCTGCTTCTTCGTCCGTACGACGCCGTCGACGCCCTGCGCCTGGGCACGGGCCCCCGTCTGAACGCCCCGCAGCTTCGTCTGGGCGCCGGCCAGGGCCTGCTCCACCTCCGGGGCGAAGGCGGCGAGGGGGCCGAAGAGGTAGTCGACGTCCGGGTCGGGGGTGGTGGG
>NZ_LJBR01000537.1 GCF_001282115.1 Streptomyces sp. NRRL B-24085
CGCCAGGCCCCGCCCGTCCCCGACGTCTTCGACCCCCGTCAGTACGCCGACGCGATTCCCTACGACGCCTATCGCGTCCTGCGCGACCACCACCCGGTGGCCTGGCAGGACGAACCGGAGGTGCTGGGCTGGCCGGCCGGGCCGGGTTTCTGGGCGGTGAGCCGACACGCGGACGTGGTGCGGGTGCTCAAGGACTCGACGACGTACTCCTCGCACCTCGGCGCGACCCAGATCCGCGATCCCGATCCAGCCGACCTGCCCTTCATCCGGCGCATGATGCTCAATCAAGACCCGCCGGAGCACGGCCGGTTGCGGCGCACGGTGAGCCGGGCCTTCACCCCTGGCCGGGTCGACCGGTTCGCCGCGGTGGCCGAGGAGCGGGCACGGGGCCTCTTCGCCGCCGCGCTGCGCACCGCCCGCGCCACGGACGGCACCGTCGACCTCGTCTCCGCCGTGACCGACGACTACGCCCTGCTCAACCTGTCCGATCTGCTGGGGGTCCCGGACAGCGACCGGGGGCTGCTCCTGCACTGGACGCAGCGGGTCATCGGCTACCAGGACCCGGACGAAGCCGGTCCCGGAGAGCTCGACGGGGAGGGCAGGCCGGTCAATCCGCGCTCGCCGGCGATGCTGGCCGACATGTTCGGGTACGCCCGCCAGTTGGCCGCGCACAAGAAGCGGCACCCGGCCGACGACGTCATGACCACGCTCGCCCATGACGGCGAACTCGTCGACGGAGAACTGGAGATGTTCTTCTTCCTGCTCACCGTCGCGGGCAACGACACCGTGCGCAGTGCGGCACCCGGCGGGCTGCTGGCGCTCGCCGAGCACCCCGCGGTGTACCGGAGCCTGCGCGCCGACCCGGGGCAACTCACCACGGCTGTCGACGAATTGCTGCGCTGGCACCCGCCCGTGCTCACCTTCCGCCGTACGGCCGTGCGCGACACGGAGCTCGCGGGGCAGCGCGTGCGCGCGGGTGACAAGGTGGTCGTCCTCCACGCCTCCGCCAACCGCGACGAGCGGGCGTTCGAGGCGCCGGACACGCTGGACCCGTCCCGCACACCGAATCCGCACGTGTCCTTCGGGGACGGCCCGCACGTCTGCCTGGGCGCCCACTTCGCCCGGCTCCAACTGCGCGTTCTCTACCGGGAGGCATTGCGCGCGCTGCCCGAGCCGCGGGTCGCCGGACCGCCCCGACGTCTCGTGTCGAACTTCATCAACGGAATCAAGTCCCTGCGCGTCCAGGTGACATGAGAACCTGGGAACGAGAGGGGTTCGGACGTAACCGTCGAGGTGTGTGCCGACAGGGGGTCCTCGATGTTCGGGGCAGAGTTGTTCACCCAGACCGCCGCCGCGGCAGCGGGCACGATGGTCGGGCTGATGACCACGGACGCGTGGCAGGCGGCCCGGCAGCGGATGGCACGGTTCCTGCGCCGGGAGGACGTCGAGCGGCTGGACCGGGCACGCGCGGCGCTCGACGCGGCACCGCCCGCCCGGCAGGAGATCCTGCTGCGGGAGCAGCGGCAGGAGTGGGACACCACCCTGCGCGGCCTGCTCGCCCAGGACCCGGCGCTGTCCGGTCTGCTGAGCGAGTTCGTGCAGGAGTTCTCCGCTCTCGCGCGCCCGGTCCTCATCCAGGTGCAGCACGCCCAGGCCCCGCTGGAGCCCGTGCGTGCCCCGGGTGCGCTGACCGTCGCGCCTCCCCTGGGCCGGCTCGACCGCCGGGTGCGGGGCCGTGAGGCACTCCTGGATACGCTGAAACAGCTTGTGGGCAAACCGACTTCGGGCGTACGGGTGCTGCACGGCATGGGCGGGAGCGGCAAGACGACCGTCGCCCTGGAGATCGCCGCCTACGCCGCCGCGCTGAACGTCGACGTGTGGTGGGTGACGGCGAAGAACCCCGCCACGCTGAGCGCCGGGATGCGCGAGGTGGTGGCCGCGCTGGGCACCCCCGCCGACCTCATCGACCGTGCCTGGTCGGGGCGTTCCAGCGCGACCGACCTGCTGTGGCGGCGGCTGTGCGACACCGCGAGCCCCTGGCTGCTGGTGGTGGACAACGCCGACGAGCCCGAACACCTCGCGCCCTACGGCCGGTTGGCGGAGGGCAGAGGCTGGATCCGGCCCGCGGCGGAGCTCCCGGGGCTGGTGCTGATCACCAGCCGGGACAGCAGTCCGACGACGTGGGGGCCGTGGGCCACGCTGCACTCGGTCGACGCCCTGGAGGAGGACGACGCCACCGAGGTGCTGTGGGACCTGGCCGGGGAGCGGGCCGGTTCCCGTGAGGACGCCCGGCTGCTGACCCGGCGGCTCGGCGGGCTGCCGCTGGCACTGCGCATCGCGGGTTCGCATCTCGCGGCGGCCTCGGCGTTCCCCGCCTGGCCGGGCACGACGACCGTGCGGACGTACGCCGACTACCGCGTGGCCCTCGACGAGCGCTTCACCGAACTCCTCGACGAGCACCCGCCCGGGCAACAGGGCAGCAACTACTCCGTGCCGGTGACCGGCACCTGGGAACTGTCGCTGGACCTCCTGGAGCGGCGGGGCATCGTCCAGGCCCGGCCGTTGATGCGGCTGCTGTGCTGTCTGGGCGAGGCGCCGGTGCCGCTGGTGGACCTGCTGCGCCCCGACCGGCTGGCGGACTCCTCGCTGCTGCCCGGCGTCACCCCCCAGGAGCTGTACACCGCGCTCACCTCGCTCGCCGACTTCGGGCTGATCGAGCTGCACACCCCGCCCGGCGGCGACGACCACACCCGCACCCTGCTGATGCATCCGCTCGTCCGGGACGCCGGCCGGCTCCAGCGGGACCTCGCCGAGCACATGCGCGAGTACGCGGCCGTCGTGGCCGACCTGGTGGTCTGCGCCACCGCCGAGCTCAGCGAGGACGACCCACGCGACTGGCCGCGCTGGCGGCTGCTGCTCCCGCACTGCGACGCCCCACTGGCCCTCATCGGCGACCCGTACGAGGCGGCCGACGAATTGGTCTCCAAGGCGCTGCGGGCCGCCGCGGCCGGTGCCCGGCATCTGATCCGGCGGGGCTGGCTGGACCGGGCCGAGGAGGTGCTCGGGGCGTGCGAGCCGGTCGTGCTGGCGTGCGGCCCCCGCGACCCGGACGCGCTCGAAGTGCGTTCCGCGGCGGCCCACTTGCTCCATCTGCGCGGCCGACTGCCGGCGGCGGAGTCGCTGCTGCGCAGCGTGCTGGAGGACACGCGGGCCCTGTTCGGTGACGCGGCCTGCGAGACCGCCGACGCGCGGTACGCCCTCGCGAACCTGCTCAACGGCCGGGGGCGCCCGGTGGAGGCGGAGACCGAGTACCGGGCGGTGCACGCCACGCGCCGGGCCCTGCTGGGCGAGCGCGACCCCCGGACCCTCGCAGCCCGCAAGGGCGTGGCCTGGATGGCCCGCTACCGTGGGCTGCTCGCGGAGGCCGAGGAGGAGTACCGGCTGCTCCTGGACGCCTACCGGGAGACCCTCGGCGCGAACCACCCCGACACCCTGGTCACCCGGCACGAGATGGCCCAGGTGCTGCACGAGCGCGGGATGTTCCGGCAGGCCGAGCAGGAGCTGCGGGAGACGCTGCGGGTGTGCGCGGACGTGCTGGGCGAGCGGCACCCGATCACCCTCGCCGTGCGCCACGACCTCGCGGACGTCCTGCGCGACCGCGGCCTGCTCGTGGAGGCCGAGCACGAGTTCCGTGCGGTGCTCGGGCTGCGCGCGGACGCCTACGGCGAGGACCACCCGGAGACCGTGGCCGCCCGGCACGGCCTGGCCACCGTGCTGCGCGACCGGGGCTGGCCCACCGACGCGGAGAGCGAGTTCCGGGAGGTCTTCGAGGTCCAGCGCAGACTGCTCGGCGACATGCACCCGCACACCCTGGTGGTCCGGCACAACCTGGCCGACCTGCTGATGGAGCGGGGCCAACTGGAGGCAGCGGAAGCCGAGTTCAGGGAGGTGTACGCGGCGCGCCGGGAGGTGCTCGGCGAGCAGCACCTGCTCACCCTGTCGGTGCGGCACGGCGCCGCGCACGTCCTGCACCTGCGGGGCCGTACCGACCGGGCCGAGACCGAGTACCGCACGGTCCTGGCGGACTGCGTGGAGACGCTGGGTCCCCGGCACCCGGGCACGCTGGCGGTCCGCCACAACCTCGCCGACCTGCTCAAGGACCAGGGCCGGCTCGCCGCGGCGGAGCAGGAGTTCAGGGAGGTCTACGAGGCCCGGCGGACCGTGCTCGGCGAGCAGCACCTGCTCACCCTGTCGGTGCGGCACGGCGCCGCGCACGTCCTGCATCTGCGCGGGCACGTCGAGCAGGCGGAGGCGGAGTACCGGACGGTGCTCGCGGACTGCGTGGAGACGCTCGGGCCCCGGCATCCGGGGACCCTGTCGGTCCGGCACAACCTGGCCGACCTGCTGTGCCTCAAGGGCGAACCGGAGGCGGCGGAGGCCGAGTTCAGGGAGGTGCGGGCGGCCTGCGAGGAGGTGCTGGGGTTACGGCATCCGCGGACCCTGGCCGCCCGGGAGGCCCTCTCCCGACTGCGTACCGAGGATCAGGCGCCCCGGGATCCCGACTCGGCGGCCACCGGCTCGTAGCCCGGGAAGCGGGCGGGGATCTGTGCGAGGTCCCACAGGGCGAGTGCCTTGTCGTCGTAGAAGTCGTCGGACTCCTCGTCGCCGATGACCCGCAGCGGTTCCGGCAGCCCGAAGGGCGCCAGCCGGAGGTTGATGGGCCGCCACCAGCCCGTGACGATGTCCGTGTTGGCGGACGTCCGGGAGAAGGTCGTGGTGAGCAGATAGCGCGAGCCGCTCTCCCGGAAACGGGTCAGCGCCTCCACCACGTGCTGGTAGGAGAAGTGCACGAGGGCGTCCCGGCAGACGATGAGGTCGACCCGTGGCACGGGCTGCGCGGTGAAGTCGAGGAGCTGGAACTCCCGCCCCGGAGCGGGGTGTTGGGCGCGGTTGGCGGTGACGAGTTCCTCGACGACGTCCCCGCCGAGGTAGGAGGCGCCGTGCAGGTCGACGTGCTGCATCCAGTTCAGGTCGCCACACGGCGCGTCCAGGACCGAGCGGACGCCCAAGTCAGCGATGAGCGCCCCTAGTTGCGCGATGACCCGCTTCATGCGCTGCACTTCGGAGCCCGGCCCGGAGCGGGTCTCGTCGGAACCCCAGCGGTTGGTGCGGTAGATGTCCGTGAACACGTCGTGCAGGTCGGCCTCGTCGCGGGCGTCCGTGACGTCGAGATAGCGCCGTGCGTCCACGTCGTAGACGGGCTCCCCAGGATTGCTCAGGTACCGCGGGGTCAATGACGTCCTCTTTCGCTGCCCGTCGGCGGGACGTATGGCAGCCCACCGGTACGACTCGGCAGCATAACTCTCCTCAGGGCCGGACCTGGATGAGCGCGTGGGTCCCGCTCGTCCGCCAGCGCTGCCCCTCCGCCTCGACCAGCGCGGCCTCGGTACGCCCGTCGAGCCCGGTGACCACGTCGGACTTCAGGGTCCGCAGGGCGGCCACCGGCCCCGGGAAGTACGCGGTCACGTCGGCGAACGGCGTGGTCGGGGCCCACCACCGGTCGCCCACCAGGCGCCGGTAGTTGAGGTCCCCCTTCAGGACGGTGAGCGAGGCCGCGCCGATCTCCGCGCGGAGGTCGGCGGGCATGTCCGCGTACGGCAGCGGGGCGCAGGAGAACGGGTGGGCGCGGACGTCGAGCCGCCCGTCGGACATGGCGTCCCACAGCCGGCGCCCGTAGGCCGCGGCCTCCCCCGGTGCCCGCACGAGCCGGCGCAGCGCGTCGACCACGTCTGCGGTGGTCGCGTCGGAGACATAGTAGGGGTACGGCTTCACGTGCAGCACGGCCCGCTCGATCCGCCCGTGTTCGAGGAGGTGGGCCACCAGCAGGAGGTCGGGGATCAGTTCGCGGCCGGCGTTGTCGGCGATCAGGCAGAGGGTGCCGGCTCCGTCGAGCAGGGTCCGGAGGCGGTCGCTGTCGTCGGTGACCAGGTCCGGTACGGCGTCCCGCCCCTCGGCGGCCTGGTCGGAGAGCCGGAACCCGAGGTCGGCCCGGTTCCCCCACAGCGAGCCGTGCAGCAGGGCCGTCCACTGCTCCTCGGCGGGCAGGGCGGCGAGTCCGTCCAGCGCGGCCAGCTCCTCGTCGGTCTCGCGGGAGTCGAGTTCGGCGAGCTTGGAGGGCCGGAAGGGGTCGATGCCGGCCCAGGGCCCGTCCCCGAAGTACCCGACGGCGTCGAGGAGTCGGAGGTAGAAGTAGCTCTCGGACCAGAGCCACGGCACGTCGAACCAGGAGCGCCCCGCGCAGGCGTCGATCCCCCACTCCCCCCACGCCCCGCCGGGAAGCGGCTCGATCACGCCCTTGGTGCAGCTTTCGAGCAGCGCGTCGAGGGCGCGGTGCTGCGTGGGGCCGTACGGGAAGCTCTCCCGGACCTGCCGGATGATCGCGGGGTGCCGCTCGGCGAGCACGCCGTGCGGGAAGGAGCCGGGTTCGTTGCCGAGGATGACGTCTGCGCTGCGGGACATGCCGCGACTGTAGTCACCCGGGGGACGGGACAGGTCTCGGACCCGGTGCGCCCACGCGGTGAAACCGCACCTGCGCCCGGTCCCTGCCGGCGACGACGGCGTTCAGCCGCCGCTGCGGGCCTCCTGCTCCAACTGGCTGACCAGCGCCAGGTAGCGGGCCCGCCGAGGAACCGGCACCAGCCCCCGGATCATCACGTGCCACATCTCGGCGAGCCGCCGCGGCTGGCGCCCCAGCGGTTCCAGGTGCCGGCCCACCACTCGCGTCCCGACGAAGAAGCACACCAGGGAGTGGGCCACCGCGTCCACATCGGTGTCCGGGTGCAGATCGGCCTCCTTGACCGCCCCCAGCAGCTTGCCCGTGGCCATGTCCAGCAGCTCCGTGAACGGGTGCCGCAGCGGCGGACGCACCTCCACTCCGCCCGTGGCGAGCCGGAGTCCGGCCCGGAGCACCGGTCCCTCGACCGACAGCCGGGCTATCCCGAAGGTGATGCGGACCAGCGCCTCCAGCGAGGTGTACCCCCGGGCGTCGACGTCGCCCGCGAGCTGTCGCGACGCCCGCGACTGGATCTCCATGATCGCGTGCGCGAGATCGTCCTTGGCCGCGAAGTGGAAGTACAGCGCCCCTTTGGTGACTTGGGCGTGCGCGACGATGTCGCTCAGACTGGTCGATTCATAGCCGCGACGGTCGAACAGATCGGCGGCGGCGGTGATGATCGTCGCTCGGGTCTGTTCAGCGCGTAACTGCCTCGGCATCGACTGCACACTCCTGGTACGGAAAAGAACGGGTCATGCCGTTTGTTTTTTACTCCCTGTACACGATATCTCACCCTGCGACGGCGCCCACCGTGCAGGCGAAGACCACCGACTCCCCTTGCCGCGCGACGACTTGTACGTCGGTGCCGTCCTCCTCGCTCACCTCGATCCAGACCGGCTCGTCGAACTCCGCGTACTGCTGGAACGTGGCGTGGAACGACGCCGGCACCCGGCGCTCCGGCCCGCCGTGCGCCCGTACCGCCTGCCGGGCGGCCTCCAGGAGGAGCATGCCGGGGATGTGGTCCAGGGGGTGGTCGAAGAAGACGGGGTGGGAGGTGTCGACGCGGAGCCGGAAGCGGCCGGGGCGGCCTGTGGGCGAGAGGAGGACGTCGGCGACGAGGGCCCGTCCCACGGTGTCGGCGGGCAGCGGCGCCGGCAGCGGTCGCGGCAGCCGCAGGGCGCCGACGTCGGTGGTGCGCCCTCCGCGCAGTCGACGGTAGACGGACGCGTTCGTCCAGGTCACGGCGATGTGACCGGTCCCTACCTGTTCACCGCCCAGACGTACGGCGGCGTCGTAGCGCAGGGCGGTCGGGCGGCCGGCGCGGCGGCGGACCTCCCTGACGGTGATGTCGACGACGGGTTCGGCGGGGACGGCGCCGACGGCCAGGTGCTCCGGGCGCGTGTCCACCCGCAGTTCCTGGAGGACGAAACAGTGGTCGAGGGGGACCTCGTAGGCCGCGTGGGCGAGCAGCGCCCCGCACTGGCGGACCGTTTCTGCAAGCAGCAGCGGCTCATATGCGGAACGATCAGGGGACACATGCAACTGATGGGCGCGCGGCCACTGGGCGGTGATGGTGAACCGGTCCGCGTCGGTCCTGGTCCAGCCGGTGAGGAGGATCTCCGCGACGGCCACGCGGTGCACGAACTCCCGGGGTACGGTCGCGGTCAGAGGTCCGGGGCCGGGCCGGGCCTGCGCGAGCCGCCGTAAGTCTGGCATGTTTCCCCCTCGTTCCTCCGAAGCGATGACGGACGGTGAGGTGCCCGTGCCGGTGAGCGATAGAGTACGAGGGATTCCGGTCTGTTTTCAATGAGACCTGATCGAGACCGGACGAGATCCGAACGTGGCGCAGGGGAGGGGTTCTTATGGCGAGACAGGAGCGCGCCATCAGGACACGCAGGGCGATCGTGGAGGCCGCGGGCGCCGTCTTCGACGAGCACGGGTACGCCGCGAGCACCATCGCGATGGTGCTGGAGCGGGCCGACGTCACCAAAGGGGCCCTGTACTTCCACTTCCCCTCCAAGGAGTCCCTCGCCCAGGCGGTGCTCGACGAGCAGTTGTCGCTGGGCGCGGTACCGCCGCATCCGTGCAAGTTGCAGGAGATCGTCGACATGACGTTCGTCTTCGGACAGCGGCTGCGGACCAACTCCCTGCTGAAGGGGAGCGTGCGGCTGACGGTGGACCAGTGCGCGCCGCCCGGCGTGGATCACACGGGGCCGTTCCGGCAGTGGAGCGACCAGCTGGTGAGCCTGCTGCAAGTGGCGCGCGACCAGGGTGAGTTGCTGCCCACGGTGGAGCCTCGGGACACGGCCGACCTGCTGGTCGGGGCGTTCGCCGGGGTGCAGTTGATGTCCCGGGCGCTGCACGGGCGGGAGGACCTCGGGCACCGGATCTCCGTGATGTGGGCCCACATGCTGCCGAGCATCGCGGTGCCGGGACTGCTGATCGGCCTCGACAGCCGGCCCGACCGCGGGGCACGGCTGCTGGCATCCCTTGAGGACCGGGAACTGGTGGGCGCCGAGGCCTGATCGCGGCGGCCCTGTCACGGGTGCCGCACGAGAGGGGGCCGGCCGGTGCCCCATCCGCACCGGCCGGCCCCCTCGTTCGCGGGAGTTCGCTCAGAAGGTCAGCTTCCAGCCGTTGAGCGTGCCCGTGTCCTGCGCGGCCGTGTCCTGGACGCGGAGCTTCCAGGTGCCGTTGGCCGTCTCGGCGGAGGCGTTGACGGTGTAGGTGGTGTTGACGTTGTCGGCGGAGTCCGAGGAGCTCGCCGCCTTCAGGCTGTACACCGATCCGTCCGGGGCCACCAGGCTGATCGCCAGGTCACCGCGGTAGGTGTGGGTGATGTCGACGCCGACCTGGAGGGCCGAGGGGGCGTTGCCGCTGCGGCCGCTGACGGTGATGGGGGACTCGATCGCCGAGCCGTTGTCCGGGATGGAGACGGCGGTGGTGCTGGAGAAGGTCGTCCCCGTCGTCGTACCGCCGCTCACGGCCGCCACCGTCTTCGCCGCGTCGGCCAGACCGGCGCCGCAGCCGCCGGAGCAGGCGCCGGGCAGCGGACGGGCGTTGTTCTTGATGGCGGTCTCGATCTGCGCCGGGGTCAGCGTGGAGTTCGCGGACTTCACCAGCGCGACCAGGCCCGCGATGTGCGGGGTGGCCATGCTGGTGCCCTGGTAGTAGGCGTACGACTCCGAAGAGGGCGTCGAGGCACCGGAGTTGAGAGTGGACAGGATGCCGTTGGCGGTGCCGGTGCTGGTCTGGCCGCCGGGCGCCGAGATGTCCACGAGCGAGCCGTAGTTGGAGTAGGAGGCCTTGGCGCCGGAGCGGTTGGTCGCGGCGACCGAGATGATGTTGTTGCAGTTGCCCGGCGAGTGGCCGGAGACGTTCTCGTTGTCGTTGCCGGCGGCCACGACGACGGTCGTGCCGCGGCTGACGGCGTTGTTGATGGCGGTCTGGGTCGCCGAGGTGCAGGCGCCGTCGCCACCGAGGCTCATGTTGATGACCTTGGCGACATTGGTGTTGGCGGGCACGCCGGAGACCGTGCCGCCGGACGCCCAGGTGATGGCGTCGATGATGTCGGAGTCGTAGCCGCCGCACTTGCCGAGGACGCGCAGAGGGGAGATCTTCGCGCCGTACGCGATGCCCGCGACGCCCTTGCTGTTGTTGGTGACCGCGGCGATCGTGCCGGCGACGTGGGTTCCGTGCCAGGAGGAGCTGGAGGCCGGGATGCCCGCGCCGCACTCGTTCGCCGCGTAGTAGTCGCCCGGGTCGGCGGGGTTGCTGTCGCGGCCGTTGCCGTCGACGGAGACCGCGGTGTCGGAGATGAAGTCGTAGCCGGCGACGATGTTCGCGGCGAGGTCGGAGTGGGTGACGTAGCCGGTGTCGATGACGGCGACGGTCACGCCGGTGCCGGTGGACTTGGTCCAGGCGCCGGGCACGTTCATGCCCGCGGTGGCCTCGAACAGGTCCCACTGCTTGGCGTACTCGGTGTCGTTCGGGTCGGCCTGCGGCTTGTTGAGGCGGTCCGGTACGACGTAGGCGACCTGCGGGTCGGCCCTGAACTCGGCGACAGTGTCGGCCACTTCGGCCTTGCTGGGGTCGGCGCCCAGGTCGATGAGGGCGGCGCCGGTGCCGAGTCTGCGCTGGAAGTCGGCGTCCTTGGCGGCGGCGTCGGCCTCGGCGGCCTTGTTCGACGTGGCCTCGGCGGCACCGGACTTGTAGCCGACGATGAGGCGCTCGGCCTGGACGCCGGGGGCGGCCTCGGTGAGCGCGGCCGGGACGGCGGTCTCCTGGGCGGGGGTGTCCTGGGCGACGGCGACGGAGGCCGTGCCGACGGACAGGAGGGCGGCGGAGACGGTGGCGGCGGATATCAGCTTCCGGCGCAGGGAGGAGGAGGTACGCAAGGGTTTGCCTTTCGGGGCCGTGCTCCGGGCAGCGCGGAGCAGCAGTCGAATCGCTTCGTCGGTGAAGCGGCGGGGGGTGAAGCCAGGAGCGCGCGGGGGCCGGCCAAGACGGGGAAGCGGGACCCGTTCGGGGTTGCCTGTGGGTCCGCTGTGGTCGAACGATAGGCAAAGAGCAGGTCATGGGGATACAGGGGAAACCCTTGATCCGGCCGGGAACCGACCCTCTGCGATGGCCGGTTGACCGTCGATGGCCCCTTTGCCCGCGTCCGCACACCGGCGGACGACCCGCTGTATCGGTGAACGCGCGGGGGTCGCGGCCCGTACTGCACGGAAGCCCGTCGTTCCCGCGCCGCCCGAGGAGGCGTTCCGGATGGCCCGGATGCCCTGGACAACCGCCCGTCGTACGAGTGCGGCGGCCGCCGC
>NZ_LJBR01000538.1 GCF_001282115.1 Streptomyces sp. NRRL B-24085
GTGGTGGGGTTGGCGGTGGTGCGTCGGGTCTCGTCGGCGACGCTGCTGTCACCGGTTCCGGTCGCCATGATGTCGTCGTCGGTCCGGGGTGTCTCGCCGTCACGGTGGCCACGCCACGCCTGCTCCCCGCCTCCGGCCACCCCGCCCCCGCCCGTTCCGGTCATCCCGTCGCCATCCAACGGTCGCGCAGTCCCGCGAGTACCGCCACGGACACCGCCAGCAGGACCAGGCTGAGGGCGATGGCCGCCTCCGGGTCGCTCTGGAGGGCGAGGTACACCGCGAGCGGCATGGTCTGGGTACGGCCGGGGAAGTTGCCGGCGAAGGTGATCGTCGCGCCGAACTCGCCCAGCGCCCGCGCCCAGGCCAGTACGGCGCCCGCCGCGACACCCGGCGCGATCAACGGCAGCGTGACCCGCCGGAACGCGGTGAAGCGGGAGGCGCCCAGGGTCGTCGCCGCCTCCTCGTAGCGCGGGTCGGCGGCCCGCAGGGTGCCCTCCACGCTGATGACGAGGAACGGCATCGCCACGAACGCCTCGGCGACCACCACCCCGGCCGTGGTGAAGGGCAGCGTGATCCCGAACCAGGCGTCCAGCCACTTCCCGACGACCCCGTTGCGGCCCAGCGCCATGAGCAGCGCGACACCGCCGACGACCGGCGGGAGGACCAGCGGCAGGGTGACCAGGGCACGGACCAGACCGCGGCCGGGGAACTCGACGCGGGCCAGCAGCCAGGCCAGCGGGACCCCGATCACCAGGCTCACCGCGGTCGCGGCGGTGGCGCAGACGAGGGAGAGCTGGAGCGCCTGCCACACGGCGGCGCCGGTGAGCTGCTCGGGCATGCCGCGCCAGGGGGCCCGTACCAGAAGCGCGACCAGCGGCACGGTCAGGAACGCCAGGCCGAGCAGTGCGGGCACGAGCAGCGGCAGCGGCACACCGCCGCCGGGCGCGCGGACACGCCGACGCCGCGGCCCGCCCCGAAGGGTCTCGGTCCCGGCGTCGGACGGGTCTGTACGGGTCACGGCTTCAGGAACCCCGCCCCGGTCAGGACCCGCTGGCCCTCGGCGGACCGCACGAGCGCGATGAACGCCTTTGCGGTGGCCGTGTTCCGGGCGCCCTTGAGCAGGGTGATCGGGTAGTCGTTGACGGCGTCGGCGGACTCGGGGAACTCCACGCCCTCCACCTTGTCACCCGCCGCGCGCACATCGGTCCTGTAGACGACGGCCGCGTCGGCCTCCTTCAGTTCGACCTTCGTCAGCGCGGACTTGACGTCCTGTTCGTAGGAGACCGGGGTGAGCTCGAGCCCGCTCGCGTCGAGGGCCTTCTGCGCGGCGGCGCCGCAGGGCACCTCCTTGTCGCACAGCACGACCTTCAGATCCTTGTCCGTGAGGTCCTTCAGCGAACCGATCCCGTCCGGGTTGCCGGGCAGGGTGGCGATCTCCAACTGGTTGCGCACGAAGGTGACGGGCGTGCCCGAGGCGTCCTGGGCGTCCGTGACGATCTTCATCGTCTTGGGGCTGGCCGAGGCGAACACGTCCGCCGGGGCGCCGCCGGTGATGCTCGCGGCCAGCGAGTCGCTGCCGCCGAAGCTGAAGGTGACGTTCGTGCCGGGGTGGGCCTGCTCGAACCGCCGGCCCAGCGTCGTGAAGCTCTCCTTGAGGGAGGCGGCGGCGAAGACGGTCACCGAGCCGGACAGCCGGCCCGATGCGGACGAGTTCGAGGACGAGGAGTCGGTGTCGGACGACGAGCAGGCGCTCAGGACCAGCAGCGCTGCGGCACCCGCGCCGGCCGTCCGCAGGGCCCGGCGGCTCCGGCGCGCGGTAGTGGTCATCACAGGTCCGCTCCCTCTGGTCCTCGTCGTCCCGGCTCCACTCTCGGTGAGGCCGCGTATGCCGATCATACTGACGCAGATGCCAGGCAAAAGCCCCCTGTCGCATCGCATGAGCCGGAACCCTGATCCATCAGGCTGGCATGTGCGTTCGTACGGGAAGGCGGGTCCGTTGTTGCCGGAACGCAGCCCTGCTCAGGTGCGGTCGATGTGCACGTTCGTCGACTTGACCCGGGCGGTGGCCTCGACCCCGACCTCCAGGCCGAGCTCCTCCACGGCCTCCCGCGTCAGCAGCGACACCAGCCGGTGCGGGCCCGCCTGGATCTCCACCTGGGCCGCCACGTCGCCGAGCTTGACGGCGGTGACGATGCCGGGGAAGGCGTTGCGGACGGAGGTGTGGGAGAGGGTCTCCTCACCGCCCCCGCCCTGGGCCAGTTCGACGGAGAAGGCGGCCAGGTCCCTGCCGTCGATGAGGCGTCGCCCGCCCTCGTCCCGGTGCGTGGGCACCCGCCCGGCGTCGGCCCACCGCCGCGCGGTGTCGGGGCTCACGCCGAGCAGCCGGGCGGCCTGGCCGATCGTGTAGGACTGCATAGGCGCCAAGATAGGCGATCGGCTCTGCGGCCGGGTGAGGGCACCGGGGCCGGGCCGCCTGGCCCCTGAGTGCGGCGGAGCCCACCCGGTGGGGGCCGGTAGGGCGACCGCGGCCCCCGCCTCGACGGGCCGGGACCCGGGCCCCGGGTCCCGGACCCCCGGAGGGCCCCGGTAGGGCGACCGCGGCCCCCGCCCTGACGGGTCCGGACCCCGGGTCCCGCCGCCTCTGACCGACCGGATCCTGCCCCCGGCTGCCACCGACCAGACCGACCCGGATCCGGACCCCGCGAACCGCTCAGATGTCCCGGAAGATCTCGATCTGTGCCCCCACCGAGTTGAGCCGCTCGGCCAGGTCCTCGTAACCGCGGTTGATGACGTAGACGTTGCGCAGCACGGACGTGCCCTCGGCCGCCATCATCGCCAGCAGGACCACCACGGCGGGGCGCAGGGCCGGCGGGCACATCATCTCCGCGGCGCGCCAGCGGGTCGGGCCCTCCACCAGCACCCGGTGCGGGTCGAGGAGTTGGAGGCGTCCGCCCAGGCGGTTCAGGTCCGTCAGGTAGATCGCGCGGTTGTCGTAGACCCAGTCGTGGATGAGGGTCTGGCCCTGCGCGACCGCCGCGATGGCCGCGAAGAACGGGACATTGTCGATGTTCAGGCCGGGGAACGGCATCGGGTGGATCTTGTCGATCGGCGCCTCCAGCTTGGAGGGGCGGACCGTGAGGTCGACGAGGCGGGTGCGGCCGTTGTCCGCGAAGTACTCCGGCGTGCGGTCGTGGTCGAGCCCCATCTCCTCCAGGACCGCCAGCTCGATCTCCAGGAACTCGATCGGCACCCGGCGCACCGTCAGCTCCGACTCCGTCACCACGGCCGCGGCCAGCAGGCTCATCGCCTCGACCGGGTCCTCGGAGGGGGAGTAGTCGACGTCCACGTCGATGTGCGGCACACCGTGCACGGTGAGGGTGGTGGTGCCGATGCCCTCGACCCTGACGCCCAGCGCCTCCAGGAAGAAGCACAGGTCCTGGACCATGTAGTTGGAGGAGGCGTTGCGGATGACGGTGACGCCGTCGTGGCGGGCGGCCGCGAGCAGCGCGTTCTCCGTCACGGTGTCGCCGCGCTCGGTCAGCACGATCGGGCGGTCGGGGCGGACCTCGCGGTCGACCCGGGCGTGGTACTGGCCCTCGGTCGCGGCGACGTCCAGGCCGAACCGGCGCAGCGCGATCATGTGCGGCTCGATGGTCCGGGTGCCGAGGTCGCAGCCGCCGGCGTAGGGCAGCCGGAAGGCGTCCATGCGGTGCAGCAACGGGCCGAGGAACATGATGATCGAGCGCGTGCGGACGGCCGCCTCGGCGTCGATGGCGCCCATGTCCAGCTCGGCCGGCGGCACGAGTTCGAGGTCGACGCCACCGTTGATCCACCGGGTGCGCACCCCGATGGAGCTCAGCACCTCCAGCAGGCGGTAGACCTCCTCGATGCGGGCGACCCTGCGCAGCACCGTGCGCCCCTTGTTGAGGAGCGAGGCGCAGAGCAGGGCCACGCACGCGTTCTTGCTCGTCTTGACGTCGATCGCGCCGGAGAGCCGACGACCGCCGACCACCCGCAGATGCATCGGGCCCGCATAGCCCAGAGAGACGATTTCGCTGTCCAGCGCTTCACCGATACGGGCGATCATCTCAAGGCTGATGTTTTGATTGCCGCGCTCGATGCGATTGACGGCGCTCTGACTGGTGCCGAGCGCCTCGGCAAGCTGTGACTGCGTCCAGCCCCGGTGCTGTCGGGCGTCACGGATGAGCTTGCCGATACGTACGAGGTAGTCGTCTGCCATGCGGTTGAGGCTATCTCAGATATGAGATGGCGCATTTTGGGGGGTCCGTTCGGGGGAGGGGCCCGGACGGACCTGGGGCAACGTCAGTGACGCTTGGCGGTACGGGTCCGACGCCACCCGAAAGGTCCGGGCAAGTCCACCGATGTCGTACGGCGTCCCGTGCTGCTGTGGGTGTGCTTCGGCCCGTGGCTTCCGCCGCCGGTCGTGATGGACCAGGAGTGCCGGTTGATGTTCAGCCGCACCCCGGGAAGAATCCGGAAACTCTTGCGGAAAGTGAGCGGCATGGGGCCCTCCCCTTGAAGTTCGGTCGCGTGCTTTCGACGTCGTTCGCATACCCCGGCTCGGCGAAGAGATGGGTGTCGCCTTCGCACCGACCCGTGGTGGTGGGCGAGTGGGGGAGGCGGGGTTGGCGGTGGAGGTGTGGTGCGGA
>NZ_LJBR01000539.1 GCF_001282115.1 Streptomyces sp. NRRL B-24085
TCGTAGGAGGGCGGCGGGGGTACGGCGGCGGGGCGTCCGCCGCCGTTGCGGGCACCGCCGGCCTGAGTGGGCGCCGGGCGGCCGCCGCGCCGCGACTCGATCAGGGCGACGGCCTTCTCGGGCAGCCAGGCCGAGGCCGTGCCGCTGTCGTCGGAGCCGGAGCCGAAGAGGTGGGGGGCGAGCTGGGCCTGGAGGTCGGCCGGGTTGGGGCGCCCGGTGGCCTCCATCTGCATGCAGGACTCGATGAGCGGGCGCAGCTCGTCCGGGAGGCCTTCGAGGTCGGGGCCCTCGCGCAGCAGCATGAAGACCGTCTCGACCGGGTTGGCGCCGTGGAAGGGCGGGTGGCCGGTGGCGGCGAAGACCAGCATGGAGCCGAGCGAGAAGACGTCGCTGGCGCCGGTGACGCTGCGGGAGTCCTTGGCCTGCTCGGGCGACATGTAGGCGGGGGTGCCGACGGCGACGTTGGTCATCGTCAAACGGGTGTTCGAGACGCCGGACGCGATACCGAAGTCGATCACCCGGGGCCCGTCCTCGACCACCAGGACGTTGGAGGGCTTGAGGTCGCGATGGACAAGACCGGCGCCGTGGATGGACTGGAGGGCCTCGGCCACGCCCGCCGCGAGCCAGCGCACCGCCTGGGCCGGAAGCGGCCCGCACTCGTTCACTATCTCTTCGAGGGAGGGCGCCGGAACGTACGCGGTGGCCAGCCACGGCACGGCCGCGCGCGGGTCGGCGTCGACCACGGCCGCCGTGTAGAAGCCGGAGACCGCCCGGGCCGCCTCCACCTCACGGGTGAAGCGGACGCGGAAGAGCTGGTCCTCGGCGAGCTCCGTGCGGACCGTCTTGATCGCCACGCGCCGGCCCGACGCCGAGCGCGCGAGATAGACCAGCCCCATGCCGCCGGCACCGAGCCGTCCCAGCACCTCGAACGGCCCGATCCTGCGCGGATCGTGCTGCGTCAGCTGATCCACCACTCTGCCTGCCACCTCCCCGTACAAGCCGCGCCACCCACATATGTACGCGACCCCGTGCAGCGTCTCACCACCGCACCGCCATGGCGGCACGCAACCCTGATTCTTCCTGGCCGGGGGCCTGGTGGCGAACCCGGGGTCAAACAGGGTGTCATACCGCAAAGCGGTACCTTCTACCGCTCCGATCGCTCCAGAACGGCGAACGACGCCCCCTGATTGTCGGTGACGACGGCCACTTTTCCGTACGACGTCTCGAATGGCGGCGCCTGGACCCGTCCGCCGAGCCGGCTGACCGTCCCGAGCACCCGCTCGCAGTCCTCGACGGCGAAGTGCACGAGGAAGTGGGGCGGCATCTCGGCGGGGAAGACGTCGGAGACGGAGGCGCGGCCGAAGTCGGGGCGGGCCTCGGGCCCGAAGAGGGCGTCGTGGAAGAGCCCGCCGTAGAAGGTGTTGGCGGCCTCGGTGTCGCGCGCGTACAGCTCCGCCCAGGCGAAGGTGCCGGGCTCGTGCCGGACGCCGAAGCCGGGGTGGGCGGCCGGCTCCCAGAGTCCGAAGACGGCCCCCTCCGGGTCGGTGACCAGGGCGGACGTGCCCAGCTCTGCGACCGGCAGGGGCGCGGTGACGACCTGTCCGCCGGCCGCCCAGATCCGGTCGGCGAGGTTCTCGATGTCCGGGGTGGCGAAGTAGACCGTCCACACGGTTGGCATGCGGCCGTCCGCCTTGTGGGCCAGAGCCGCCACCGGCTCGCCCTGGCGCAGGGCCCACACGGCACCGCCGGGGGCGTCCGGCCGGTCCTGGAAGGTCCACCCGAAGAGCTCACCGTAGAACCGCTTCCCGGCGGCCACGTCGGGCAACTGCGCGTCCACCCAGCAGGGGACGCCCTCGCCGTATGCCGTTCCGTCTGCGGATGCCCTGTTTTCGGCCATACCGTCAAAGTAACGGCGACGCGCGCCCCCCGCAGGACCAGGCACACCCGTCCCCCGTACCTCGTGCACCCCATTTGCAGTCGGCCGAATCGCGCTCCGATCACCCCTCGGTAAGCTGACGGCATGACAGGACAAGTGCGTACCGTCGACGGCCGTGTGGCCGGCCGGCGTGGGCAGGCGACCCGGCAGAAGCTGCTCGACTGCCTCAGCGAGATGCTCAGCTCCTCCCCCTACCGGGACGTCAAGGTCATCGATGTCGCCCGGAAGGCGGGCACTTCACCCGCGACCTTCTACCAGTACTTCCCGGACGTCGAGGGCGCCGTCCTGGAGATCGCCGAGCAAATGGCCACCGAGGGCGGCCAGTTGACCCAGTTGCTCGAAGGCCGGTCGTGGGTCGGCAAGGCGGGCTGGCAGACCGCGCAGGAACTCGTGGACGGGTTCCTGGAGTTCTGGCGCAGGAACGACGCGATCCTGCGCGTGGTCGATCTCGGGGCGGCCGAGGGCGACAAGCGCTTCTACAAGATCCGCATGAAGATCCTCAACTCGGTGAACAACTCCCTCGCGGACGCGGTCGCCGAGCTCCAGGCCAAGGGCAAGGTCGACAAGGAGGTCAACCCGGCGGCGGTCGCCGGGTCGCTCGTCGCGATGCTCGCGGCGGTGGCCTCGCACCAGAAGGGCTTCCAGACCTGGGGTGTCAAGCAGGCCGAACTCAAGCCGAATCTGGCGCTGTTGGTGCACCTGGGTGTCACCGGGAAGAAGCCGACGAAGTAGCTCGGCTCCGCTCCCGGTTCCAAGTCCTGTCAGACGGGCGGTCGTTCACACCGGTGGACGGCCGCCTGTCGTGCGTGTGATCCGGAAGAGCCGTATCTCCCGGTCCACCCGCGCCTGGTAGGTGGCGTACGGCGGCCAGAACGCCAGCGCGGTCTTCCACACGGCCGCCCGCTCCGCACCCGTCAGCAGGGTCGCCCGGACCGGGATGTCCGCGCCCTTCCAGTTGACCTCGGCGTCGGGGTGGGTGATGAGGTTGGCGGTCCAGGCGGGGTGCCCGGTCCGGCCGAAGTTGGAGCCGATCAGGATCCAGGTGCGGCCGTCGTCCTCGGGCATGCAGGCGAGCGGGGTCCGGCGGGGCAGACCGCTCCGGGCCCCCGTGGACGTGAGGATCACCCCCGGCAGCATCTGGGCGCTGAGCAGCACCCGGCCCCGGGTGAGCCGGTGCACGGCCCGGTCCAGCGCGGGAATCACATGCGGCGCGACCTTGGCGAAGCCGCGCGTGGACGACACCTTCTGGACGATCCGTTCCCCGATCACACCGACACCTCCGTCCGCTCGAACAGCCGCGCCACCTCGGCCGCGTGCGCCCGCAGCCGGTGTGCCGGGCCGAAGAGCAGCTCGTCCGCGGCGGCGCGCTTGAAGTACCGCTGCGCCTCGTGTTCCCAGGTGAAGCCGATTCCCCCGTGGAACTGGATCCCCTCGGCCGCGGCCGTCCGCAGCGCCTCCAGGGCCTGGGCCAGGGCCAGGCCGCCGACCCGCTGCTCCTCGTGGGCGGCGGCCCAGGCGGCGAAGCAGGCCGCGGAACGGGCCGCCTGGAGCTGTACGTACACATCGGCGAGCCGGTGCTTGACGGCCTGGAACGACCCGATCGGCCGCCCGAACTGCTCCCGCCGCCCGGCGTACTCGACGGTCGTCGCCAGCACCCGGTCGGCCGCCCCGACGGCCTCGCAGGCGAGGACGGCGGCGGCGGTGTCCCCGGTGCGGGCCAGCGCCCCGAGGACATCGGCTCCGTCGACACCGAGCAGTTCGGCCTCCACGTCCCGCAGCTGCACCCGGGCCTGGGGGCGGGTGGCGTCGAGGGCGGTCTGCCTGCTGCGGACGAGGCCGGGGGCGTCGCCCCGGACGAGGAAGAGCAGGGTCCGCGATCGGGCGAACCCCCCGGCATGAGCGGCGACCAGGAGAAGATCCGCACTGTGCCCGTCGAGCACCTGATCGACCTGCCCGTAGAGCCGCCACCCGCTGCCGCGGGGGGCCGGAGCGGCGGAGGGCTGCCCGGCCACGACGGTCAACGACTCCGCCGCGGCACCCGCCCGCCCGGGCCCGGACCTCGACTGCCCCGACTCCACTGCGACCGACCGCCCCTCCTGGGCGGATCCCGGGCCTCTCGGGGCGCCGGATGCCCGGGGTGGTTCGGGAAGTGTGGCCCGGCTCGCACCCGGGGCGAGCCGGGCCTGGACTCCGCCCGCTCGGCCGCCTCCGGCCCAGTCGCCTGTGTTGGCGGCGGTCAGGGCGAGGGCCGGGCCCGGGGGGACGGCCAGGGCGGCCGTCAGGGAGCCCGCCGCGATGCGCGGCAGCAGGTCCGCGCGCTGGGCCTCCGTGCCCAGGGCCAGCACCAGGGGCGCGGCGAGGACAGCGGTGGCGAGCAGGGGGGTGGGTGCCAGCACCCGGCCGGTCTCCTCGCAGGCCAGGGCCAGTTCGGTGACCGTGCACCCGACACCGCCGTACTCCTCGGGAAGGGCCAGTCCCGGCAGCCCGAGCTGTTCGGCGAGGGCCGTCCACAGCGCCCGGTCGTACCCGGCCGGCGTGTCGGCGGCGCTCCTCGACTCCGCCGGCCCGCACCGCCTCCGCAGCAGTTCGCGCAACGCGCTCCGGATCTCGTCCTGTTCGGCGGTGAAGCGAGCGTCCATGGCTCTTCCTCTTCCCTCCCGATCTGACGGTCCGTCATATTAGGAGCGCCCGCACCAGATGCCCAGAGGCAGGAGGCCCGCATGCCCCCCGGGAGCCGGAAAGTCGCGATCACCGGCGTGGCCCTGGCCGACTGCGGCCGCGTGGACGGCACCACCCCCTACGCCCTGCACGCCCAGGCCGCCCGCCGCGCCCTCGCCGACGCGGGCCTGGATCGCCGACTGGTCGACGGCCTGGCCTCCGCCGGCACCGGCACCCTCGCCCCCGTCGAGATCGCCGAGTACCTGGGCCTGCGCCCCACTTGGGTCGACTCGACCTCGGTAGGCGGCGCCGCCTGGGAGGTCATGGCGGCCCACGCGGCCGACGCGATAGCCGCCGGACACGCGAACGCGGTCCTGCTGGTCTACGGTTCCACGGCCCGCGCCGACATCAAGGCGGGCCGCCGCACCGGCACCCTCTCCTTCGGCGCCCGCGGGCCCCTCCAGTTCGAGGTGCCCTACGGCCACACCCTGATCGCCAAGTACGCGATGGCGGCCCGCCGCCACATGATCGAACACGGCACGACCGTCGAGCAGTTGGCGCAGATCGCGGTGCAGGCGCGGGCCAACGCGGCGCTCAACCCCGAGGCGATGTTCCGCGAGCCGATCACGGTCGACGACGTGCTCGCCGGGCCGATGATCGCGGACCCCTTCACCAAGCTGCACTGCTGCATCCGCTCCGACGGCGGCGCGGCCGTGCTGCTGGCGGCCGAGGAGTACGTCCGGGACTGCCGTACCGCGCCCGTCTGGGTGCTCGGCACCGGCGAGCACGTCTCGCACGTCAGCATGTCCGAGTGGCCCGACTTCACGGTGTCCCCGGCGGCGGTCAGCGGACGGCTGGCCTTCGAACGGGCGGGGGTGCGCCCCGAGGAGATCGAACTCGCCGAGATATACGACGCGTTCACCTACATGACGCTCGTGACGCTGGAGGACCTCGGGTTCTGCGGGAAGGGCGAGGGCGGCTCCTTCGTGGAGAAAGGACGCCTGCTGGCCGAGGGCGGGGACCTGCCCGTGAACACCGACGGCGGCGGGCTGTCGGCCCAACACCCCGGTATGCGCGGGCTGTTCCTGCTCGTGGAGGCCGTACGGCAACTGCGCGGGGAGGCGGGCGCACGGCAGGTGCGGCGCCGGGACGGCTCGGCGCCGGGGCTGGCGGTGGCGTCCGGGACGGGGGGCTGGTTCTGCTCGTCGGGGACGGTCGTGCTGGGCCGGTAGGGCACGACCCCGACGGACCTCGACGCTCGCCCGCGCCCGTTCCGGCGAGCGGTGCGCCGCAGCACTCCCCGTTCCGGCCGAAGTACCCTGCACTGTATGGCCCTGACTCGTGAACAACGTGAACAGTTCCTGGCCGAGCCGCATGTCGCCGCGCTGGCGGTCGACGCGGGTGAGGGGCGCGGGCCGCTCACCGTGCCGATCTGGTACCAGTACGAACCGGGCGGCGACCTCTGGATCATGACCGGCGCCGGTTCCCGCAAGCACGAGCTGATCCGGGCCGCAGGCCGCTTCTCCCTGCTGGTCGAGCGCGTCGAGCCCACCATCCGTTACGTGTCCGTCGAGGGACCGGTCCTCGGTACGGAACCGGGCACCCTCGCCCACCTCCGGGAGATCTCCGCCCGCTACCTGCCGGCCGAGAAGGTCGACGGCTACGTGGAGTTCGCCGCGAAGAACCACGGCGAGCAGGTGATCGTCCGGATGCGGCCCGAGCGGTGGGTGACGTCCGACCTCGGTACCGTCTGAGGCATGGGAACGGATCTTCACGAGCTGCTCAGATCGCTGCGGGTGTGGGACCCGGAGGTCACCTCGCTGCCCTCCTTCGACCCCGCCGCCGCGCCCGCGACCCCGCTGGAGCTGTTCACGGCCTGGTTCGCGGAGGCGGTGGCCGCCGGGCAGGCCGAGCCGCACACCATGTCCCTGGCCACGGCGGACGCGGCGGGCCTGCCGGACGTGCGGACCGTGATGCTGCACGGCGCCGACGCGGACGGCTGGGCCTTCGCGAGCCACGCCCACAGCCGCAAGGGCGGCCACCTGTCGGTACGGCCGTACGCCGCCCTGGGCTTCTATTGGCCGGTCCTCGGCCGGCAGGTGCGGGTGCGGGGGCCGGTGACCGCCGCGCCCTCCGAGGAGGCGGCTGCGGATCTGCACGCCCGTTCCACCGGGGCGCTGGCCGCCGCGCTCACCGGCCGACAGAGCGAAGTCCTGGGATCGCTGGACGAGTTGGCGCGGGCGTCCGAGGAGGCGTGGGAGCGGGCGCAGCGCGAGCCCGCGGCGCCCGTCCCGTCCTGGACGCTGTACCGGCTCGCGCCCGAGGAGGTGGAGTTCTTCCAGGGGGACGAGCGCAGACGGCACGTACGGCTCACTTACCGGCGCTCGGACGGCGGTTGGGCTCAGGAACTGCTCTGGCCCTGAAAGTCGTACACCGCCAGGTCCGCCACCGGGCGGTAACCGATGCGCTGGTAAAGGCCGTTGCTCGTCCGGTTGGCCAGGTCGGTGATGAGCAGCACCTGGTCGGCGCCCCGCTCCCGGGCGAGCCTGCTGACCTCGGCGGTCGCGGCACCGGCGTAGCCGCGGCCGCGCAGCGGGGCCGGGGTGTAGACGGGTGCCACCCGGATCTGGCCGGCGACCAGTGGGGTGAGCCCGGCCATGGCGAGGGGGGTGCCGTCGGGGGCCTCCCAGAGGGTGACACCGTCGTGGGCGAGGCGGGCGTCGGCCCAGGTCTCGGCGCGCACGTTCGCGTCCCCGCCGATGTCCCGGCTGAACTCGCCGAACCAGCGCACCAGCAGCTCCCGGTCCCGCTCCCCGGCGATCCTCGGCCGCCCCTTCGGCACCGGCCGCGGGACGGTGAGGGTGCCGAGCCGGTACAGCCGCTGCCGCCGGCGCAGCACGGGTGTGGCGCCGGTGCGGCGCCGCCATGCCTCGGCGAAGGCGGTGGCGGTCGCGGTCTCGGCGTCGACCCCGGGGACGGCCCTGCCCAGGGACTCCAGGTGGGCGGCGAGGGAGTCGGCCTGCCGCGCGGTCACCGGTGTGAGAAACAGCCGGTACGGTGGCGTCCGGAAGTACGCCCCGCGCACGCTTCCGTCCTCCTCCAGCAGCCCGAAGGAAGGTGCCTCGCTCCCGTAGGCGTGCGGGCCCCGGGTGCGCAGACCGTCGGTCACGGTGAGCGGGACGGTGTGCAGGTCCGGCCGGGAGCGCAGGAAGTCACCGGCGCGGGTGAGGAAGTCGTCCAGGTCGTCGGTGGTGTGCCAGGCAGTCGGGCGCATGTCTCATGGTCCTGCGCGACCGCTCCGGGCGCCTCCGATTTACGACGGCTCGGGATCCGTCGCCAGGCGGCCGTGCAGGTGCACGTCCCGGAACGCGTCGTGCCGCCCCGCCTCGAACATCGCACCGCGCAGCGTGCCTTCGTAGCGGAAGCCGCACCGCTCGGCGACCGTGCAGGAGGCCTCGTGGCCGAGGGCGTGGCCCAGTTCCAGGCGGTGCAGTCCGAGGTCGGTGAGGGCCCAGCGGGCGGCGAGGCGCAGGGCACGGGTGGCGACGCCGTGGCCGCGGGCCTCGGGGAGCACCCAGTAGCCGACGCGGGCGGTGCGGAAGACGTGGTCGATCATGTTGACGCCGAGGTGCCCGAGGGTCGTGCCGCTCGCCTCGTCCGTGATCCGGTACGACGCGCTCGTGCCCTGCGCCGCCTGCTCGGCCCTGCGGCGCATGGCGGCACGGGCGCCGTCGAGATCACGGATCAGGGTGAGGGGGGTGTTCCAGCGCCCGAACTCGGGGTCCAGCGTGGCGCGCAGCCAGTCCTCGACCTGGGCGTCCGAGTCGGCGTCCCAGGCGCACAGGCGCAGGCCGTGGCCGTGCAGGGGGGTGAAGGGGCGTATGAGGTGCTGATCGTCGACGTCGGTCATCCGCCCATTCAAACGGCCGGGCCCCTCCCGCGCAGCCCGAATTCCGGCACCTCAGGAAGGCGACGCGCACGAGGACGACGGCGGCGGAGACGCGGGGTGCGTTCCCGGAGGACGCCAGGTCGTTGCGGTGGCCGACGGACCGGGCGTGAAGCGGGGCCGGCCGGTCGGACACACGCGGGGGTACCTCGCCATCCCCTCCGACAGCGGCAGCGACAGCACCCCGCCCGCGCGGCCGCTCACCCCACCCGCCCGGA
>NZ_LJBR01000054.1 GCF_001282115.1 Streptomyces sp. NRRL B-24085
CCCCCGGACTTGGAGCCGTCATGCCGCACCCCCCGCAGGTCCGCGCCTCCCGCGGATTCTCCTCACGCTTCCTGAGCGCCGCGATCGCCGTCAGCGCGACCACCACACTGACCGCGGTCGTCCTGCCGGCCGGCCCGGCGGCCGCCGCCGCGCCCTACCGCGGCGCCAACACCGCCGCCGTACAGGATGACTTCAACGGTGACGGCTACCGTGACCTGGCCGTCGGAGCGCCCGGAGCGGCCGACGGCACGGTGGACGCCGCGGGTGCGGTCGTCGTGCTGTACGGCTCGGCGAGCGGAGTCTCGGCCGCCCGCCGCACGGTCATCACCCAGGCCACCACCGGGGTACCCGGAACGCCGGAGGAATGGGACGGGTTCGGCACGGCCGTCACGTCGGCCGACCTCGACCGCGACGGCTACGCCGACCTGCTCGTCGGCACACCCTCCGAGTCCGCCGGCACCATGGGAGGCGTCGGCTCGCTGACCGTGGTGTGGGGAGGCCCGACCGGCCTCAAGGGCGGAGCCTTCATCTCAACGCCGACCGGGCTGGACGAGGGCTGCGGTTTCGCGGCCGGTCTGGCCGTCGGTGACGTCACCGGCGACGGGGCGCCCGACCTCTCGGTCACCGGCAACTGCGGCGCCAGCGCCTACACCGGACCGTTCACCCGTACCGGCGGCGCCGCGCAGCGGCGCTTCGTCAACGAACTCGGGACCAACCGCGGTGTCGTCATGGGGGACGTCGACGGCGACGGACGCGCCGAGCGCTTCTGGCTGCCCGGCCCCACCGACGGGGACGTGAGCGGACCCGTCTACGCCGAGGGCGACGACGGCCGTTACTCCGAACTGCCGCTCGCCGACGGCCTGTTGGGACAGATCGGCGACCTCAACGGTGATGGCTACGGTGACCTGGTCACCGGGGTGCCCTACGACGCCTCCCTCACGTCCGGGGCCACCCCCGCCCACCGCGGCGGCGAGATCCAGGTGCTCTACGGCAGCGCGCAGGGCATCAACCCCGCCCAGAAGCCCCAGGTCATCCACCAGGACACCGCGGGCGTGCCCGGCGCCGGCGAGGACGGTGACCTGTTCGGGATCTCCCTCGCCGTCGGGGACACCAACGGCGACACGTACGCCGACGTCCTCGTCGGCACTCCGGGAGAGGCCGTGGGGTCCGCCCACTACGCGGGCGGCGCGACCCTGCTGCGCGGATCGGCCTCCGGTCTCACCACGGCCGGAGCGAAGGGCTACACCCAGGACACCGCAGGCGTGCCCGGGACCGTCGAGAGCGGCGACAGGTTCGGCGCCGCCATCCACCTCGTCGACGTCACCAAGGACGGCAGAGCCGAGGTCATGGTGGGCACGCCCGGCGAGAACTCCGACGGTCTGCTGTGGACCGCCCGGGGATCCTCGGCCGGGCCCGTGACCAGTGGCTCCACGGCCACGGGCGGATCCGGTGCCGGACTCAAGCGCAGGTACGCCGAGATCGACTTCGGCGCGGCCCTGCCGGGAGCTCAGTCCACGACCTGACGGGCCGCACGGCGCACGTGCCGGGTGGCGGGCCGTAGGGGGCGGCCCGCCACCACCAGCCAGGCAAGGACCAGTGCGGTGTACCTGGAAGCCACTTCTGGCAACTGGGCGTGCAGGAAGATCGACCGTCATCCGGTTCGCACGTGGTCCGGGTGCTGCCGCCTGCCCTCCCGGACGTCGATTTTCCGATCAGCTTCAGGGCGGGTGCGGAGCCATCGCCGCACGTGGTCGTGGCCGTTTCCCTTGTCCCCGCAGGGCAACGTGTGGATGAAGGTGCCGGCTGAGCGAGACGACGGCGCAGCAGCGTCGACCGGGTGCGGGCATCCGTGCAGCGACTCGCGGCCGTGGACGTCATCCCGTCCAGCAGCATAGGCCGCGACGGCCGTCTGGAGGCACTGACCGACTGGATCAACGCGTTCGATGCCCTCGGCCGCCGACTCACCGCCCTGCACCGTAATGGGGAGGACCAACGCGGGCTGCGGGCCGTGCTCGCCCACCACGCCACTGCTACCGAGGTACATACACGTGATGGTGCCGTCCTCGACGGGCTACGGCACCACTCCGACGGCCGGCGGCACGTATCAGGTGGTCGAGGCGATTTGCGCGGGTGACAGCCGTGATCGTCGGGGTGGGGCGGCCGGGGAGCCTAGCCACGAGAACCCGACGGATCCCGGGGAGGTGCGCCTTCGACTGAGCTCGGGACGGCATCACCGCACGCGAAGCCCTACGCCATGGCTCAGGACTGCTCGTCGTCCGTACTCGTCGGGTGGTTGCCGGGACCGAGGCCGTACCCGGTCAGGGGGGTCGGGGAGAGATCGGTGGGTTCCTCACCGGCCTCCAGCAGCGTGTTCGCGGCGCCCACGATCAACGGGTCGGGCTTGCCCACGGCCGCGTGATCCTTGGCCGGATAGTCGCAGCGGTCCAGGAGGCTGCGCATCGCTTCCAGCCGGCCGCGGCGTTTGTCGTTGTTCTTCACCACGGTCCACGGGGCGTGTGGAGTGTCCGTCGCCCGGAACATGTCGACCTTGGCCGCCGTGTACTCGTCCCACAGGTCGAGCGAGGCGAGATCCGTCGGGGAGAGCTTCCAGCGGCGTACGGGGTCGACCGTGCGGATCGCGAAACGGGTCCGCTGCTCGGCCTGGGACACCGAGAACCAGAACTTCACCAGCAGGATGCCGTCCCGGGTCAGCATCTCCTCGAACAGCGGGGCCTGCTCCAGGAAGGTGCGGTACTCCGCCTCGGTGCAAAAGCCCATCACCTGCTCGACGCCGGCCCGGTTGTACCAGGACCGGTCGAAGAAGACGATCTCGCCGCGGGACGGCAGATGCGCCACATAGCGCTGGAAGTACCACTGACCCGCTTCCCTCTCGGTGGGCTTCTCCAGCGCCACGACGCGGGCGCCTCGCGGGTTGAGCCGCTCGGTGAACCGCTTGATCGTGCCACCTTTGCCGGCCGCGTCACGGCCCTCGCAGAGCACGACTACCCGCTGGCCGGTCTCCTTCACCCAGCGCTGCATCTTCAGCAGCTCGATCTGCAGAACGCGCTTGGTCCTCTCGTACTCGGACCTCTTCACCTTCCGGTCGTACGGGTAGTTCTCCAGCCACGTGTCGACCGGACTTCCGTCGCCGTCCAGGAGGATCGGTTTCTCCGGCCGGCGTTCGTCCACACGCAGGCCGTCGAGCAGGTCCGCCTCGACCCGGTCCCCCTCGTCCTGGTTCTTGTCCGGCCGGGTCTTGTCGTCGTGCTCCGACATCACCAATCTCCTGATCATCCTCATGCGCCGACGCCGGCGACCGTTGCGACGGCCGGCACCCTCAGAACGGAAGGCGGCCTCGCGCCCGGCGGCCGGCGGAGCCGCTGCGGCCGACCGCGCGGGAGCTGGAGCTGAAGGGTTTGCTCAGCAGCCGTCCCAGGCGCCCGGGCGCCTTGGACCCGGCCCGCGAACCGGCCCCGAGACCACGCTGGGCACCGTTCTGCGGATGCCGGGAAAGACGCGGCAGGAAGAAGGCCAGCACGGCCAGGAGGACACAGGCGGCAATGACAACGGCGATGACCATCAAGGGCTCCGGGGTCGGTGGGAATCTTCGCTCTTCTCCGCTTCTGCTGGACCGCGTGCCCCGTCCACCCGCAATCACGCCGCACCCGTCCCACCCGGTCGGCTCACTCACCTCCGGGGCGGTCTCAGCGCGTGCTGTCGTCTCCGTGGCTGCGCACGATCTCCTTGACCTTGGCCACGGCGAAGCCCCAGCCCTGCTCGACGGTCGGCTTGGCCGGCACCGCGATCTCGTCCGGGTTGGTGAGCACGTCGAGCAGCACAGGACCGGGGGTGTCGAAAGCGCGGCGTACGGCCTTCTCCAGGTCTGCCGGGTCGGTCACCCGGATGCCGGGGATGCCCATGGCCGTGGCAACGGCGGCGAAGTCGGGGTTGTCCAGGACGGTGCCGAATTCCGGCAGGCCGGCCTGTTCCTGTTCGAGCTTGACCATGCCCAGGCGGCGGTTGTCGAAGACGACGAGCTTCACGGGGAGCTGGTGCGTCTTCAGTGTCATGAGGTCGCCGAGGAGCATGCTCAGCCCGCCGTCCCCGCAGAAGGCCACGACCTGCCGCTCGCGGTCCAGGCACTGGGCGCCGAGCGCCTGCGGCATCGCGTTGGCCATCGAGCCGAGGTTGTAGGAGCCGATGAGCCGCCGCTCGCCCCGCATCTCGACGAACCGCGAGACCCACACCGTCGCCATGCCCGTGTCGGAGGTGAAGACGGCGTCGTCGTCGGCGAGCCGGTCCACCACGGCCGCCAGCGCCTCCGGCCGGATGTCGTGGGTGCGGTTGTCGAGCGAGGAACGCACCCGGCCGAGCAGGCCCCTGTCGTGTGCGGGGTCGGCCAGCCGTGCCTGGCCCTCGCGCCACTGCTCGAAGCGCTCACGTGCCTTCTCCAGGTGCGAGCGGTCCCGCGCACCGTCCGTCCGGGCGGGCGCGGCGGCGAGGTGGGTGAGGAGGTCCCGGACGGTCGTGCCGGTGTCGCCGACGAGACCGACGTCGACCGGCACGCGCCGCCCGATGTGGGCGGGCTCGGTGTCCACCTGGATGACGGTCTTGCCCTCCGGGTACCAGTCCCGGTAGGGGAAGTCGGTTCCCAGGAGCAGCAGGGTGTCCGCGTCCTGCAGGGCCGACGCGGCGGCCGGGTTGCCGATCAGCCCGGTCTGGCCGACCTGGAACGGATTGGTGGCGCCCTCGAAGCCCTCCTTGGCCTTGAGGGTGAGCACCATGGGTGCGGCCAGCTTGTCGGCGAGGGTCAGGACGTCCTCGCGTGCGGCGCGTGCGCCCCGGCCGACGAGCAGTGTGACCCGTTCGGAGCGGTCCAGGAGTTCGGCGGCCCGTCGTACGGCGGATTCCTCGGGTCGGCTGAGCGGGGCGTTCAGGGAGAACCGGGGCGGGCGGTCCGAGGTCAGTTCGCGCTCGCCCAGGTCGCCGGGCACGGTCAGGACGGCGACGCCCTTGCGGCCGAGGGCGTGGCGTACCGCTGTCTCGAGCATCTGCGGCAGTTGGTCGGGAGAGATGATGGTCGCGCGGAAGACGGCGACGTCGCTGAAGAGGGCGTCGTTGTCGACTTCCTGGAAGTAGTCGGTCCCGAGTTCGGCGAGCGGTACCTGCCCGGCGATCGCCAGGACGGGGGTGTGGCTCTTGGCCGCGTCGTAGAGTCCGTTGAGCAGGTGGACGGAACCGGGTCCGACGGTGCCCATGCAGACACCGAGGGTGCCCGAGAGCTGTGACTGGGCGCTCGCGGCGAACGCCGCCGCCTCCTCGTGCCGGCAACCCACCCACTCCAGGTTCTCGGTGGTGCGGATGGCGTCCGTCAGGGGGTTCAGCGCGTCTCCCACGACGCCGAACACCTGGTGCACGCCGAGTTCGCTCAGTGCGTCCACGATGACGCGGGCTACGGTGCGGGCCACGTGAGTCCTCCGGTTTTTCAGACGGTGAATCGGTCGGGGTCGGCTGCGGTCCAGTCGGCCGCCCAGGCGGCAGGCGGCTCGGCGAGCAACTGCCCCGCATCGAGCCACTCGTACAACTCCTCGTAGGAGCGCTCGGTGTAGGGATCGATGCGCCGGCGCAGCATGTGCGGGCGCAGGTCGGCGGGATCGGTGACGCCCATGGATGCCATGAGCTGCAGGGCGCTGGCCACGGTCGCTTCCTGGAAGCGCTGGACGCGCGGCGTCTTGTCACGCACGTCCAGGGCGCGGGCGCGCCGGGGGTCCTGGGTCGTCACCCCGGTGGGGCAGGTGTTGGTGTGGCAGCGCTGGGCCTGGATGCAGCCGACGGCGAACATCATCGCCCGCGCCGCGTTGCCGTAGTCGGCGCCCTGCACCAGGCGTTTCACCAGATCGGTGCCTGTGGCTATCTTGCCGCTCGCTCCGATTTTGATCCGGTCGCGCAGGCCCGCGCCGACGAGGGCGTTGTGTACGGTGAGCAGGCCCTCGGTCAGCGGTGTGCCCACGTGGTCGGCGAACTCCAAAGGAGCGGCTCCGGTGCCGCCCTCGCCTCCGTCCACGACGATGAAATCGGGGGCCGTGCCCTCCGCCAGCATGGCCTTGCACACGGCGAGGAACTGCCGGCGCGAGCCCACACACAGTTTGAACCCGGTCGGCTTGCCGCCGGAGAGCTCGCGCATCCGGGCGATGAAGCGGACGAGTTCGCGCGGGGTGGAGAACACCTTGTGGTACGGCGGCGAGATCACCGTCCGCCCCTCGGGCACGTCCCGCACCTTCGCTATCTCGGCGTTGACCTTCGCCCCCGGCAGGACTCCGCCGATGCCCGGCTTGGCGCCCTGCGAAAGCTTCAGGGACACACACTTGACGTGATCGTGGGCGGCCTTGCCGGCGAACTCGGCGGGGTCGAAGTCGCCGTCCGGGGTGCGGCAGCCGAAGTAGCCGGTGCCGATCTCCCAGACCAGGTCCCCACCCGGCTTCAGGTGGTACTCCGACAGGCCGCCCTCCCCCGTGTCGTGGGCGAAACCTCCGGCCGCCGCGCCGCCGTTGAGGGCGAGGATCGCGTTGGACGACAGCGAGCCGAAGCTCATCGCCGACACGTTCAGCAGGGCCATGTCGTAGGGGCGGGAGCAGTCGGGTCCGCCGATCCGCACCCGCGGAGGCGTCTTCGGCACCGGGCACGGCGCCATCGACGGCACCAGGAACTCGTAGCCGGGCAGATAGACATCCCGTTCGGTGCCGTACGGCTGCTCGGCGTCGGTGCCTTTCGCCCGCTCGTAGACAATGGTGCGGACATCCCGGTCGAAGGGCCGCCCGTCGAAGTTCCGCTCAATGAAGTACTGCTGCAGCTCCGGGCGGATCCGCTCCAAAAGGAAGCGGGCGTGACCCAGAACGGGATAGTTACGCAGCACCGAATGCCGCCGCTGCAACAGGTCCGCAGCACCGAGCAGACCCAGCAGAGTCAGCGGCACGGCGGCCACCCACCACCAAGGGGAGAAACCTGCCGCAGCAACAACCGCCACGATACCGGCGGCCAGGGCGAGGACAACGATCGCAATGCGTTTCACTTCACGCTCATTGCCCTGCGCCAGACGTCCACTCCCGCCCTCACGGTCAAGAAACCTGCAAGACAGGACCTACCGCTCTCCTCATCACTCCCCTCTGCTCATCACTCGATCCACGACGATCCCGGCGCCAAAGCCTCCGCCGGCCACCCGCTCCAGCGCGGGCGTGAGAGCCCAGGTGCCGTCTGCTCGGCACAGTGCCGTCCAGTGCCCCGTCGAAAGCGGCTGGGCCGCACTCAAGCCCTACATCCAGAATTCCGAAGTTTCCTGTCCTGCCCGCCAACGGCAGGTCCACTCCCCCTTCCACAACTGCTCTCCCCATGAACGTCGACCGCTCCCTCGCGGCGCCGTAAAGGCCCGGCCCGGGAAGCCTGGCCCAGGGCCTCGAAGCGGCGCGGTCACGAAGCAGCGTCGACATGCATCTCTGGCCCGGACCCGGAGGGCACAACAGGGTGGGCCCGGCGCACTTCTCGCAGCAGATGGCGTCGCGGCGACGGGACTGCTGGTGTGAGCGGGCTTCGCATGCGGTGTGGTGTCGGTCGGATAAGGCGAGTGATCGGGGGTACAACAGCTGAGGCTCGTGCGGTTGCAGGGCCGGAGCATGCCCGGTTCGACGGCTGCTCCAGGTATGAACGAAGGATCGACGGTATGGCCAGCGGCACCGTGAAGTGGTTCAACTCCGAGAAGGGCTTCGGGTTCATCGAGCAGGACGGCGGGGGCCCGGACGTCTTCGCGCACTACTCCGAGATCGCGAGCAACGGGTACCGCGAGCTGACCGAGGGCGAGCACGTGACCTTCGACATCGGCCAGGGACAGAAGGGGCCGCAGGCGCAGAACATCGTCCGCGGCTGAGCGAGCCACGAAACGCAGGGCGAGGCGGCTGACCGGTTCGGCAGCCGCCTCACTCATGCAGATCCGTGACCGGACCAGTCGGAAACTCCGCACCACGGAGGTGGCGGACACTTCGCCGCCCGCGCTCACTTTGCGGGTCCGACACGTGTCCCCGGGCTCCGTGGCGTCGGCGCCGAACGGACGGTCACCCGGCGCCAAAACAGGTATCAGGCACCCTGGGCGACGGCGGCAGGCTCAACCCAACCAGTCAGCCTCCTCCCTTGCCGAGGCCACTCCTGACGGCCCCGCAGGCATGTCGCGCAAATGCGCAGCGCCGGCGCTATCCCTGGGGCGGCAGTTCCACGGGGTACGGCTCCGTGAAGTCGGCCGAACGGCTCACCTTGTCCCAGGCACTCGCCTCGGCCAGTTGGCGACCAGAGTAGTCAAGCGCCATGGTCACCGCGTTCACGCCCAGCAGCAGATGGCTCGGGACCTCGCCACGTCGCACCGTACGCACGATGATGTCGGCAGCCCGCTCCGGGTCGCCAGCAGCGCCGACCGCACTCTGGCGCACCTGCCGGTTCATCGCGCCTACCGTCTCGTCGTAGGCCTCCGGGATGGCGTGGACGGTCATGGAGGAGCCCGCCCAGTCGGTGGCGAATCCGCTCGGCTCGACCACCATGAATCGCACCCCGAACGGCGCGGTCTCCGCTGCCAGCGACCGGGTGAATCCATCGACCGCGAACTTGGCCGCCTGGTACGAGGCGATGCCCGGGGACCCGCCGACGCGTCCGCCCACCGAGCTGAACTGGACCACTGTGCCCGAGCCCTGCCGGCGGAGAGTGGGCAGCGCCACCTTGGTCACGTTGTAGACGCCCCAGAAGTTGGTCTCGAACTGGGCGCGGAAATCGTCGTCTTCCGCCGTCTCCACCGGTGACACATTGGCGTACCCCGCGTTGTTCACCAACACGTCGACGCGGCCGAAGCGGTCGAGCGTGGCGTCGATCGCCCTGCGGGCAGCATCAGCGTCGGTGACGTCGAGCGGCAGCACGAGGGCCCGGTCACCGTAGCTCTCCAGTTCCGTGGCGAGTGTGTCGGGGCGGCGGGCGGTGGCGACGACGAAATCGCCGGCGTCGAGGACCGCGGTGACCAGGGCGCGCCCGAGTCCGCGAGACGAGCCGGTGATGAACCAGACCTGGGCGCCGCGTTCGTCTTGAGTATCAGTCATAGGTTTAGTGCAACACCGTTCTCCTAATAATGCAACACGGTTGCACTAAGTGTCCCTATGATGGCTGCATGACTCAGGCAGCCTCCTTCCAACGGGCCCGCAGTGCGGAGGCCAAGCAGGCGCGTGAAGCAGCGATCCTGGAGGCGGCACGGCGGCTCGGCCAGGGGCGCGGCATCCGTGAGGTGACGCTCACCGACCTCGCCGCGGAAGTGGGCATGCACAAGTCAGCGCTGCTGCGTTACTTCGAGACGCGGGAGCAGATCTTCCTCAAGCTCACAGCGGAGGGCTGGCGGGAGTGGTCCGCGGCGCTGCGCGCCGACCTGAGGGCCAGGCGGGAGGCCACCGCCGCGGATGTCGCCGAGGTGTTCGCCGGCACGCTGGCCGCACGCCCCATGTTCTGCGACCTGCTGGCCCAGGCCCCGCTCAACCTGGAACGCAACGTGTCGCTGGAGACGGTACGCGCATTCAAACTTGTCGCGCTGCACGAGGTCGCTGCGATCAGCGCCGAGTTGGACCGTCTTCTGGGGCTGGACGAGCAGCAGGCCGTCGACATGATCTCCACCGCTACGGGCATGGCCGGCGCTCTGTGGCAGATGGCCAGTCCAGGCCCTCGCCTGCAAGAGCTCTACACCAGCGACCCCCGGCTCGCGCACGCGGTCGTCGAGGTGGAGCCCCGCCTGCGCCGCATCCTCACCGCTTTCCTGAAGGGCACCGGGGCCAGCGCACCGACCTCTGGCTGATCTCGGGCTGCTGCCCACCGGCCCGTGCGGGCGGGAGCGATTCTGTTCGCGCGCTGTCTGGGTGCAGATCACTACACGGGCCTCGGAAACCGTACGGCAGGAGCGGGAAACACGGGAGGAACTGCGCTGTGCCGTGACCGCGAAGGTTCACCGGCTTGGGTCGTTTCGAAGGCTTCTCGTGCCAATACGGTCGGCGGGGCAGTTCGGCCAGACCCTGTGCGACGCCGGTCTCGTCGACGAGCTGACGCTGACCGTAGTCCCCGTTTTCGTGGACGGCACCACGTACTACCGTCCTGGCGCCCTGCCCCAGTCCTGGGACCTGGTGAGCGCTGGCCGGGGCCGCGACCCTGGCCTCGTGTCCCTGACATACCGCCCGGCAGGGGTCGAGGGGACTGCAAAACAGATCATGACGGGGGTGTGAGTGGCTGGCCGTGGACCGGCTGCCAACCTGGGCAGGTACGCCGCCTGGTGACGGGGAGCAGTGTGGGATGTTGCCATCCGAGCAGGCCCTCAGGAGGTTGCGTCGGATGAGTCGCGGGTTCCCGCAACTCGGCTCGAACAGCCGTACCATGAGCCTGGTTACTCTGACGCAGTGGGTTTCGTCCACGATGGTCGGCGTCCCGGCAGGGCAGTGCCCGGCCAGCTCCCTCCAGGCCCCTCCGGGGCCAGGTCGTTGCTGCTTCGATCCGGTGCCCTCGGGAGCTAACGCTGATGACTGTGGGCTGGCCGTCTGGTGCCGGGCTTTATACCCCGTCTGCCACCAGAGCGTTCTCTGCCTCGCGGACGGTGTCGTACACCCGCAGGACGGTGTCCGCGCCGGTCATGGCCAGCGTCCGCTGAACCTTCGGCTGCACGCGGGCCAGCACCAGCATGGAACCGGCCTGACCTGCCCGGCGCCAGGCCCACAGCAGCACATTCAGCCCGGCCGAATCGCAGAACGACACTGCGGACAACTCCAGCACCACATGTTGCTGCCCTGTGGTGATCTCCCCGAGAAGACGCTCGCGGAAGAACGGAGCGGTCTGCCAGTCCATGTCCCCGCCGACCTGCACAGTCAGTGACGTTCCAGATGCGTTCGCCTGAACTGAGGGCTCCGCGGTCATCACGCTCTCCCAACCGCCTCATCGGGAGACGCCACCTTGTGACGATGAGCCTACCGGCTTTCTCCCGCACGTCACCTTCACACTGCCCACACCGAGAACTCACGCTTCGAGGTGCACTGTGAGTCGGCGGGCAAGCGGGTGGCGGCGGTCATGCTGACCGACGACGCGATCGGGGACATGTCCGGCAGCCCGGTGTGATCAGGCGGGTCGACGCGGCCCCTTGGCACCTGGATGACCATGCGGCCAGGTACAGCGTTGGCCATTGGCGCCCCCGCACCCGCGTCAGGTGGCGGCCCGGAGGATGGCGGTGTAGTGCGCGGTGAAGGCGGCGATGGTCAGGGCGTGGAAGACCTCGTGGAATCCGAACCAGCGCGGAAAGGGGTCGGGGCGTTTGAGTCCGTAGACGACAGCACCCGCGGTGTAGAGCAGACCACCGGTGATGACGAGGATGACGACCCCGGTGCCGCCGGTGCGGGCGAAGTCGGGCAGGTAGAAGACCGCTGCCCATCCCAGGGCGATGTAGCACAGGGTGTACAGCCAGCGCGGTGCCGTGATCCACCAGATGCGGAATGCGATGCCGGCTGCCGCTCCGGCCCACACCAGCAGCAGGAGGATGTTCTGCTGACGCTCTGAGAGCAGCAGCACCGCCAAAGGCGTGTAGGTGCCGGCGATGATCAGGAAGATGTTCGCGTGGTCCAGCCGGCGTAGTACGGCCTCACCTCGATGCCCCCAGTGGCCGCAGTGATAGACCGCGCTCGTGCCGAACAGCAGCAGCGATGACGCCGCGTACACCGAGCACGCCGCGGCGATGCTTGCCGAGTGTGCGAGAACGACCAGGATGATGCCGCCGGCGATTGCGAGCGGGAACATGCCCGCGTGCAGCCACCCGCGCATCGCCGGTTTCATGGCGGCCACCGCGCGCTCCACCGCGTCGCCGGGACCGGCTGCGGGGGCCGGCTGCCGTCCCCGGGATCCGGCGGGCGGTCCGCTTGCGGCACCGGGGAGAGGGTCGGGCCTGGTCCCGCTGCCGAGCTGTGCTTCCCGGCCGGGCGCCGGTGGCTGAGCGTCTTCGGCGATCATGAGCACATAGTAGGAGAATCAACGCAGAACACGGCAACTGACCCGATCGAGAAGGCCGTTCAGGCGGTAGCCCGGTCGCGGAGCTGGGAATCGCGCAGCGTGTCGTTCAGGCGCCGGGCTTCCTCGAGCTGGTCTTCGAGGATGACGATGCGGCAGGCAGCCTCGATGGGGGTTCCCTGGTCGACCAGTTCGCGGGCGCGGGCTGCGATGCGCAGTTGGTCACGAGAGTAGCGCCGGTGTCCGCCTGCCGAGCGCAGCGGGGTGATGAGGCCGGCTTCGCCGACGGCACGCAGGAAGCTCTGGGTGGTGTCGAGCAGTTCGGCGGCCCGGCCCATGGTGTAGGCGGGGTAGTCGTCGTCATCGAGACGGCTGAAGGGATCGTCTGCTGCCATCGCACCTCTCTGTGCACCACGTTGGAGGGGCCCTGGTGCCATCTCGCACCAGGGCCCCGAAGGAACTGCTACACCATCCGCCGGCCCCAGTAATGCGCCGGCCTTCTGTTTCCGCCTGCCCGGCCTAAACACTGCCGGGTGTGCGGGGATCGCGAATGCGTGACCGGAGACCACCTCACTATCGATGTCCTGCGGTACCCGGACGCACTGCTCGTCCGGGCGATCCTGATGGCGCGGGCTCCTCCGTTCTTCCCTCTGATCTATCACTTGCCAAACCGCTACTGCTGGTGGCCTGAAACAGCGCCACACTCGTGGCGGCCCCTGATCACTGCGGGCCACCCGGTCCAGCCGTCAGTCCCGTCGCCGTCCTGCACAGCTCTGGCTTCGGAACTCCACCGCCGCACCGTCCTGCACATGCAACTGCGTTCTGCTGCCCGGCAGTTCGTGTCTGCCGGGCCTTCTTGATCTCGGCTACGAGGAAACCATAACTGCCGCACCACCCAATGTCTACTCCAGCCAGCATAGATTTTCATTGATCAGACGGAGAGAAAGTCGCCCACGAAGGTGCCTGCGGGCAGGCAGATCAGCCCTCGCCTATCCCCACCACACAACACTTAAGGGCCCCGCGGCCGGCCCGCCCGGGCGGCGCGGCCGTCCCGCAGCGGCCGCGCGACCTGTTGGCAGCGCGGGAGCGCCGGCAGGCGGTGCGTCGCTTCCGTGCAGGACAGAGGGCATGAGGTCTGACCTGCGTTGATGACGCGTTGCTGTTCGTCAGTGATCAGCAGATCGCGGTCGGGCAACCTGAGTGCAACCTCCGGGCACGGGCGTGTGGGGTGGTGTCCTCAACCGCATCCCGCCACCCGACCCTGTTGAGGTTCCGGCCGCAAGACCGTCCACCGAGGCGTGCGTCCGCAACAATCAGCACACGACTGGTGGAGATAGCGCCGCTCATCCGGCTCCGGGGCCGACCGGGTGATTAGGCGGAACGGTTCGGCGGTGCAACCGTTCAGCCAACCGGTCGACAGTGAGGTCTGACCGCTGACCGGCCCGGTCGTTGACCGCTTTCCTGCCGTTGTGATCAGGAACTTGCTGCGCGTTTTCGCCGCGCTCTGCCTCTCCCTCACCCCGCTCGCCGTATCCGGCTCAGCGAATGCCGTCCCGGCCGCCGCAGCGATGCAGACCTTCCCGCTCTTCTACGCGATCGGCCAGATCCCCCTCGCCGAAGAGTCCCGCGCCGGGTACACCCGCGACAAGTGAGATCGAGGACCTTGCCCGGCTGCTCGGGCTCCGGGGCCTCGGCGAGCGGCTTGTCTTCGCGTCGCGACTCGATGATCTCCCAACAGGGCCGTCCAGGGGTCCCCGAACTCGACAACAACCGCGAAAACACCGCCCACTCGGCATCCGAGGATCGATATAGGCACCGGGCGCCTCTCGCGGTGCTCAGGGGTGGGCGCCGGGCTTGTTGACGACGCCCCAGGCGGCACGAGCGCTGACCATCTCCCCGTCGTTGAGGGTTTGCCCGAGGTAGGCGTAGCTCTCGGGATCGAAGAAGATCTCCTGTTTGCCCTGTGAGCCCGAGGGCGCCTTCTCGGCGTAGTTCACGCTCACGCCGATCGCCGCGCGGCCGAGCGGGTCCTTGACGCCGGTCGTCACCCGGGCTCCGGGGATCTTCGCGAGAGCCCGGAACAGACCCGCCTGGACCTTCGGCGGGATCAGCACCGACCGATACAGGACGTCGATCTCCCGCCAGTCGCGCTGTGCGCGCGTCTCCCCGTCGATGGTGCCGATGGCGCGCTCCTCACGGATGCGCTTCATCATGCGGTCGGGGTCGCTCGGCAGGGTGGCGAGGAAGCGGTAGAACTGGCGCTGGGAACGGTCGTCGTACCCCTCCTCCTTCCACTTCTCCTCCTGGTTGGGGCCGTACCAGACCTGGAGCTCGTCGGGGTCGAAGTCCGAGATGTCACCAGCCGGGGGGATGCCGGGCAGATTGGCCTGTCCAGTGCCGTCCCAGCGGGTCCACTCCTCGCTGCTCTGCGGCTTGCCCTGGACGAAGACGGTGCTCTTCTCGTACACCCACTGCTTCGGGCCGGGTTCGGTGCCGTCGTGCTTCTCGACGGTCGCGGCGGCCAGTTCGAGGGCGTCGGCGGAGGCGCCCGCCGACAGCACCTGGGGGCGCTTCCCGGCGGGAACCCGGGGGCTGTCCTCGGGCAGGGTCGCGACGATCCCGGCGGTCACGGCGAGGGCTCCTGCGGTGGCGGCGCCGACCAGGATCATCCGGCGCCCGGGAAGGGCTGCCCGCCCGCGGTGGGTCTCCTGCCGGAGCGCCGCGATGAGCCGGGCCCGCGGCGCGGCGAGCCGGTCGGCGTCGGGAAGGGGGGCGTCGGCACGCAGGCCGCGGATTTCGGAGAGCTCGTTCATGCGGGGTCACCTTCGTGTACGCGAGCTTCGGTGAGGGGGCCGTCGGCCGCGCCGGTTGCGGTGCGCAGCTTGCGGCGGGCGCGGTTGAGGCGGGAGCGGACGGTGCCGACGGGAATGCCGAGGGCTTCGGCGATCTCCTGGTAGCTGAAGTCGGCCCAGGCGAAGAGCAGCAGGACGTGCCGGTCACCCGCGGAGAGACGGGCCAGCGCCCCGGCCAGTGGACGGGCGGCGGCCTCGGCAGCCAGGCGGTCGTCGGCGGAATCCGTCCAGCTGTCGGCGACCGGGTCATGGCCGGTGCGGGCCAGCAGCTTCAGGGCCTTGACCTCCTCCCGGCGCTGCCGGCCGATCTGTTTGGCGGCGATGCCGTACAGCCAGGGCCGCACGCCGGCGCGGGCCGGGTCGAACCGGGCCCGTATCCGAAAGGCCGTCAAAAACGTGTCGGCGGTGACGTCGTCGGCTGCGTCCCGCCCCAGTCGTCGGGCGACGTACTGGTGGATCGCCGGGGCGTGACGCTCGAAGAGCGCCGCGAAACGCTCGGGTTCGGCGAGTGAGGCCGCGATGAGCTCGGCGTCTCCGCCGGCCGAGTCGGTCATGGAGTGTCCGTCCCTTGATGGGGTCGGTGGGTGTCAGGATGGCTGGTGTTCACACCCTGTACTTGCCGATCCGCGGCAAACGGGTTCACGCCCGGCTTCCTAGATGGATATGAGCTGTGCGGCATCCGCGACCTACCACCGCACCCACGGAGTCCGCTATTTCCACGGGTGCTACTCGATCGGAGACGACACCCTCTGGGGCGTCAACCGCCGCAACAAGAGTGCCGCGAACACGCTGGCCGCGCTGAAGTCGATCCGGGCCGCCCGCCCCGACGGCGCCTCATCCCCACTTCCGCCCCCCGCCAGGGGTGGACCCGCGCAAGACTTCCCCTCGCTTCGTCTCACCAGAAACAGAGCGTAGCGCCACTGTCGACGACGGCCTCACTCTGCTCGCGGGATGCGGGGGCCATCGGCGCTGGCACCATCGCCGCCACCGGCGGCGGGCGGCGCCTCCTCACCGCTCTCGCGGCGGCCGCGGCCCGCGTGGCCGCCATGCGGTGCCGCTGGCCTCGCCCCTATCCGCGCGCTGGCGTTGATCGGAACGCGCCACGACGCCCACCTCACTGCCCTCCTGCAAGCGCACAAGGACCGCTGCCGGCTCACCTTCGGCGAACTCACCAACCGCGCCGCCCAGAGTGAGAGCGGCACCGTCTCGGCGAGTAGGGCCAAGGTCTCCATCGAGTCCGCGGCCTGGCCAAGGCCCTCGACTGTACCGGCCATGTGCGTACCAGGACTGGCGTACGAGAGCCCCAGATCCGGTCTTGTCCGCACCCGAGGCTGAACGGCACCCTGACACCTCCCGAGGTGACGACAGGACGCCAGCCAGGACTGGCTGATCGCTAAGCTCAACCCATGGCTGTACTCCGACCTGGAGACGCTGACCGCGGCACTCTTCAGAGAGATCCGAGCGGCCTCCCCGCGGTCTGAACGCAGTCAAGGCGGGCCACCGGGACACTGCCCGTACCTTGCTCATCGAGGTCTGCGGGTGCGCCGCCCAGCTTGGCCGCGACGCCTCCACTCGCTGGGAGATGACGGTCGCCGACAACGGCCGTCCCCGCTTCATGAAGGACACTGCGATCTTCAGCGAGACTGCCCCCTCCCCCACTGTTACGGGTGATCCTGCCCGGTGTGCTGGCCAGGATCAGCGCGGGCCGCTGAAGGGCTGGGCAGCCCGCAGTCTCCTCGGCACCCACACGGTCCTGGGGCGAGGGTGCCGGCCACGGTCGTCGCTCACGGCTCGGTGACCATCGCCAGTGCACGACGTGACTTCTCCCGGGCGTCGCCTGGTATGGAACGACCGCGCCTCCACACCGCCAAGGTTTCCACCAGTTTCGAAATGATTGCTTCGGCCTGGCCCGCGGCGTGAACCTGTGCCCAGTTCCTGCCCACTCCTGCAGCCATCCTGGAGCCCGTTGACATGCGTACACGTAAGACCCTTGCCGCTGTTTTCAGCGTGGCGGCGCTGGCACTGGCACTCGGCACCACCGCAGCACCGAGCGCCTCGGCGGCCTCCGGCTGCTGGTACAGCGGCAGCCACTGGTGGTGCAACAACCGCGTGGGTGCCCCGGTCTACGGCTACAAGGACCTCGCCCGGTACTACCCCGACTCCAGCCGCATCGTCGGCTACATGTACTCCAATCCCAGCTGGTTCGACTGCCGTTACGACGGAGGTCAACCCGACGAGTACGTGGGCGGTCCGCACCCGTACCGCTGGGAGTGGACCAAGGCCGACAACGGCCAGTGGGGCTGGATGAAGGACACCGCCATCAACAGCGAGACCAACCCGCTCCCGGCCTGTTGGTAGACAGCCGACCGCACACACAGACACAAGGGGAGACAGACATGAAGTTCGGCAAGCTTGCTCTGACTGCCGTGGCAACCGCCGCTCTCTCCGCCGCACTCACGGTGACAGCGGCACCGTCCTCGTCCGCGGCCTCCGGCTGCTGGTACTCCAGCAGCGAATGGTGGTGCAACAACGTGCGCGGTGCCGCCGTCTACGAGCCCGCGCCGACCAACGGATACCCGCACGCTGATGTGGTCGTCGGCTACATGTACTCCAACCCGAGCTGGTTCCGCTGCCGCCGCGACGACGGCCCCTACGTCGGCGGGCCGCACCCGTACCGCTGGGTGTTCACCAAGGCCGACAACGGCGAGTGGGGCTACATGAAGGACACCTCCATCTACAGCGAGACGAACCCGCTGCCCGTGTGCTGACGACGACCAAGATCCTCGGCGCCGCCGCCCCTGCCGATCGGCCGGCTCGTCCATCCGCATGACCGCGGCGACCAGCGCCAGGGCTGCAGGCCACGAGTACGGGCAGGCGGCCCCCGGCGCGCACCGCAGGCCCGCCTCAAAGATCAGCTCCGGGAGCTTTCCGAGCGGCACCTGCCGCCGCCGAGCGTGTCGTTGATTCCGGCTAGCTCCTCTCAGCACGGATCGTGAGGGCCCAGCGCGTGCACGGCTGACTCTTCCTCGGCCTGGCTGCCACCAACCACAGCAGCCAGGCCGAGGCCGGTCCGGGCTTCGGTGATCAGCGAGTGTGTCCGAACAGCGGCCGACCAGCCGAGAGCGCGCATCCGGACAGGGGTCCCAACAGGCGGTGTCGGGGCAACTGACGCAGTGCGGGGTCATTTTCACCCGCCGGAATCGACTCACATTTCAACCCCGCCGACACCCGCGAGCCACGGACCGACACTGAGCCGGGACAGCTGGGCTGTTGGTCACTTCCAGTATCGGAGGTGATCATTTCTCTACCTCTCGCCGCCCTGCAAGGTACAAGGTGACCAGCCCGCAGACCTTCGACGGTCCGCGTCTTCCCGCAGGTCTCCCGTTCGCAGGTCCAGCGGGACCAGGCCCTGTACCTCCACCGTGCACCCGCTGCTGAACCCGGCCAACGCCCGCCCCTCTCCTCGGCGTTGGAGCGCCAGTAGCCGCCGGACGCCGAGCCCATACCGATCGCCCCGCGTCCTCACTCTCTACGGCATCACATGATCAAAGTGGACGAGCCGGGCAAACGCCGGGGCCCAGCCGCCCTGAGGACCAGGCCCGCTCCATTGCGGGGCCACGGAAGAGGTCACGGGGGCGTCGGGTTCAGGGCTTGGGCAGGGTGCAGCCCTGGCGGTTGAGGTCCACTAGGTTGCCCGATCCGAGACAGGTGGCGATCGCCGCGGTCTGTGTGGCGTATCCGCGCCCCTTGTGGACCACGGTGCCCTTGGAGTCCGCCTCGCATGGGTTGTTCAGTTCGCACTCTTTCCCGTCACGATTGCTGGTGCTGTTCACCGCGACGAGTTCCCCGGTCCTGGCATCGACGACTGCAGAGCTGGAGCTGCTGGGCTGAGTGTTGCACTCCTTGGCGTACGGGATCGCATCGTTCGAGGTGTAGTCCCCTTCCATAAGCTTCGGGATCACCGCCTCGGCCCGGCACGACCAGACGCTTTCCAGATAGCTGGACGCTACTTTGATCTCCTGTCCGGCGACAGGACCGGACGAGGCCAACGGGGCTCTTCACAAACGAGGGTGTAGTTGCGGCCTGAAGCCTCCGGTATCGAGCAGCGATCTGGCGATGTAGTTGGTCAGGTTGCGGAACCCGAGGGCGCTGCCGCGCAGGTGCTCGAGCCTGCCGTTGATCGCCTCGGTCGGTCCGTTGCTGGTGCCGGGCCGGTCGAAGTAGGCCAGGACGTCCTCGGCGCGCTTCTTCAACGTCCGGCCGAGCTTCGTGATCTCGACCAGCACCTTCGGTACGCCGGTGCCGATGTCAGCGATCAGCTTGGCCATCAGCTCACGTCCCTGGCCGCGGTCCTCGTGCCGGTAGGCAGCGATCATCCGCTGATAGATGCCCCACATGGCTTCGACCTCGACATGGTCGTCGTCGGCGAACAGTGTACGGAGCCGGTCGGTCTGCTTCTCTGTGAGCAGGTCCGCGCCGGTGCACAGGGTCCGCCGAGCGGAGTAGAGCGGGTCGCCCTTCATCCCGCGGTGGCCGTGGATGGTTTGTTGAACCCGGCGTCGGCACACGTCGAGGGCCTCGCCAGCCAGCCGGGTGACGTGGAAAGGGTCCATCACGGTCACGACATCAGGCAGCTCCTCGACCGCTGCGGTCTTGAAGCCGGTGAACCCGTCCATCGCGACGACCTCCACGGCGTTGCGCCACGCCTGCGGTCGCTCGTTGAGCCAGGTCTTGAACGCCTGCTTGGAACGGCCCTCGACCATGTCGAGCAGCCGCGCGGGACCGGTCCCGTCACGCACCGGGGTGAGGTCGATGATCACCGTGACGTACTTGTCGCCGCGTCGCGTGTGGCGCCACACGTGCTCATCGACCCCGACGACCTTCACGCCGTCGAACCTGGTCGGGTCGTCGATCAGGAGCCGCTTGCCTTCGGCCAGGACGGCGTCGTTGGCGGTGTTCCACGCGACGCCGAGGCCTTCGGCGACCCGCGCCACGGTCAGGCGCTGGACCACGATCCCTTCCAGCGCCCACCGCAACCCGGTTCGCGACACCTTCGCTCGCGGTTCGGCCGCCCGACTGGTGTCCTGACGCCACACGTGTCCGCAGCCGGTACACCGGTAGCGGCGGACCGTGACCAGCAGCTTCGTCGGCCGCCAACCCTGCGGGGCGTGGGCGAGTTCACGAGTGATCGAACCGCGCGGGGTGCCCTCGCACCCGCACTCGCGGCACCAGCGGTCGTCATCGACGACCCTGCAGGCGAGCACCGAGCCGTCAGGCTCGATCCGTTGGCCGGTGACGACCAGACCGAGGTCGTCGAGTCGGCAGAACTTGGTCATGTCAGGGCGGTCGAAGGTAGCGTCAGGCACGTCGAGGTCTTCTGGATGGGCGGCATAGTCACCTCCATCCTCGGGAGACCTCGACCCCTACCCGGCCACGGACGCGCCGACCGGACTACACCCTCAACTGCGACTGCGAAAAGCCCAAATAGCCCCGGTGCGGGGTCGGCCCGCGTGCTACGTTCGGGCCATGACTCGACCCGGTGAGATCCTCGGCAGCGTGGTCGCCGCCAGCGAGCGTGAGCAGCTCGAGACGTTCCTGGATTACCTGCGCGACTCCGTCGTGCGCAAGGCCCGCGGGGTGTCGGAGGAGGACGCCCGGCGCAGCCCGGTGCCGACCGGCACCAACCTCGGCGGCCTGATCAAACACCTGCGGTGGGTGGAACTGGGCGGGTTCGCCGAGCAGATCGGGCAGATCCCCGCCGCGGAGCTGCCCACGCCGCCGTGGACCGACGCAGACCCGGAGGCCGACCTGCGGCTGGAGCCGAACGAGAAGCTCGACGACGTCATCGGCGCCTACCAGGCGGAGTGCGACCGCTCCCGCGAGATCGCCGCCCAGCACAGCCTCGACTACGCACCGCGGGGCAGGGAGCTGACGTTGCGGTGGGTGTACCTGCACGTGATCCTGGAGACCGCCCGGCACGCGGGCCACGCGGACATCCTGCGCGAGATGATCGACGGCAGCGTCGGCGACTGACGGCTCGCGGCGCGTCGACGGTCCGTGTTCCGGTCGTCGGAGGCGGCGTTACACCGATATCAGCGGAGGCTGACCTCCAACACCGCCGCCACCCGAACGGCTCGTGCGCCAACCGCCGGACCACCGTGTCCCTGGCCGCGCCCTGGCATCCGCAGCGACGACACCATCTGTCGGGCTCGACAACCCGGCACCAGAGAATCGCCCGATCGGGCTCCAACCGCTGCCCGAGCACTTCGAGCCCGAGATCATAGTCGCCTCCATCCTCGGGAGACCTCGACCCCTACCCGGCCACCGACGCGCCGACCGGACTACACCCTCGACTGCGAAGAGCCCGATTCCGACTGCAAGCGCCGAGAGGCTTAAATATCGCACGCCGATCTACACCTCTTCGATTTAAGGAAGGCGGCGTCAGGAGTCGACGCCGCCGGACGAGAGTGGTGGGCGAGGGCCGCAGTCATGTTGCAGAGATGTATCGGGCAGCGCTCAGTTGGTGTACGTGAGTTCCAGCCGATCGCGCTCGGCCTTGTTACCACGGGGTCGTGACCGCGCCGCCGGGCCGGCGCCCGCTCAGCCGACGCATCACACCGACCGGAGGCCTGTGAATGGGCCATCGAGCGGCTGGGTTCCAGGGCCTCAACGCCCAGGCAGCCGGCGAAAGGCGACGTCACGAGGGGGTGCGCAATGACGGCCTCCAGCGATCGCACGGAGCCCTGGCCGTAGGTGGTGACGGCGAGCAGGACGCGGTGACGCCTGCCTCGTCAAGGTCGAACAATGGCGGTTGGCCTGCGGTGTGCGGGCTTCCCGACGGACGATGATGGGGCTTGACCCAAGGCCCCCTGCTCTCTGGTCCCTGCTCCCGCACACCGGAGGCGGCGCCGCCGTATCGTGTTCACCGCGCTCGCAGCCTCGACGGCGGCGATGGTCACCTCATACATCACCAGTTGGCTGTACGGTGAGATCCGCCCATGCCCCGGCACCCGGACTGGGAGGCCCCGGAGTCAGGAGCACGAAGGGCTCCTGACGGCAATGGTGCGGCCCCCGCCAGCCCCTCGCACAGGTCGGAGAAGATGCCCCATTCATCCGTCGGTGTCGGCGCTCCCGATCCCGCTCCCGTCACGATCCTCCTCGTCGAGGACGACGAGGTGATCCGCAGGTCGGTCGCGATGGCGCTGGAGCGTTACGGCTACCGCGTCACGACGGCCGGCGACGGACTGACCGGTCTCGAACTGTTCCGGGAGGGCATGCACGACCTGCTGTTGCTGGACGTGATGCTGCCGGAGCTCGACGGCATCGGGCTGTGCCGCCGCATCCGTGAGACCAGCATGGACCCGATCCTGATGATGTCGGCACGTGGCGAAGGGCTGGACGTCGTCGCCGGCCTGGAGGCGGGCGCCGACGACTACGTGGTCAAGCCGGTCGACACCGCTGTGCTGGTGGCCCGGATCCGCTCATTGCTGCGGCGGGCCACCTTCACTCCGGCTGCCGCACTCACGGGCCGACCGGAGCAGTCAGGCACACCGGCCCGGTCGGGCCACCTCGACCAGCGCGACCAGCCTGCTCTGCTCGTCTTCGGGGATCTCGCCATCGACACCGCCGGCTTGGAGGTGTTCCTGGCCGGCGAGCCGGTCGCGCTGGCCCCCACTGAGCTGCGGCTGCTGCTGGAGTTCGGGGCGAATCCAGGCATCGTCCTGGACCGGCAGACCCTTCTGCGCAACGTGTGGGACTACGGCTGGGACGGCGATACCCGCGTCGTCGACCTGTGCGTGCAGCGGCTGCGGAAGAAGATCGGGTCCGAGCGGATCGAGACGGTCCGAGGCTTCGGCTACAAGCTGCGACGCTGAGATGGGCAAGATGCGCACCGTCCGAGCCCTGTTCCACTGGCGCTCGCTGCGCTGGAAGATCGCCGTGTTGGTGGCCACGGCATGCTGCGGCATCGCGCTGACCGTCGGCCTGCTGGTCCACCACAGTACCTACGAGCGGTCGATGAACGACGGTGCGGCCAGGGCCTACACCGCCCTGAGCACCGCCCTCGCCTCGGACAGCCCCGACGCGACGGACAGCCTCGTCCACAACCCCCAGGAGATGCCACCGGCCCTGGCGCGGAGCGTGCGGGCTCACGGCACGGCCGCCCTGTACGACGAGAGCAACCGGTATCAGCCGCGGATGTGGGCCGGGCAACTGCTGTCCGACGGCAAGGTGGTGGCGATCTTCGTCGACATGACCCCCGACCAGCTCAGCCGCAGCGCCCTGGACCGGCACATGTGGCAGTACTCCCTGCTCGCGCTGGCCGTCGTCGTACCCCTCTCGGCTCTCGCCGCCGAACTGCCCAACCGGCGACTGCGGCGGGTGGCGCGCACCGCCCGTCGGATCGCGGCGGGGGACTTGGCCGCCAGGACCGAGATGCGCGGCCGGGGCGGCGACGAGATCGCCGAGATCTCGGACACCGTCGACTCGATGGCCGACAGTCTGCGGGGCCGGCTGCTGAACGAACAGCGCTTCACCGCCGATGTCGCACACGAGTTGCGCACCCCGCTCATGGGTCTGGTCACGTCCGCCGAGCTGCTCCCGGAGAGTGAGGCCACTGATCTGGTCAGGGACCGGGTGCGGGTACTGCGCACCCTCGTCGAGGACCTGCTGGAGATCTCCCGGCTGGACGCGGGCGTGGAACGCGCCGAACTGCGGTCTGTCGTCCTCGCCGACGTGGTCCGGGACTCGCTGGCCCGCACCGGAGTGGAGGCGCGGCTCGTTTTCACCGGTGCGCCCGTCATGGCCGAGACCGACCCGCGGCGGCTCGACCGAATCCTGGCCAACCTGGTCATCAACGCCCATCGGCACGGCAGTCCGCCGGTCGAGGTCACCGTCGACGGGACGACGATCGTCGTCCGTGACCACGGCTCCGGCTTCCCCGGCAGCCTCCTCGCGGAAGGGCCGCAGCGTTTCCGCACCAGTACGGCCGACCGTGGCCGCGGCCACGGTCTCGGGCTGACGATCGCCTCGGGCCAGGCACAGGTGATCGGCGCGTCGCTGACCTTCTCCAACGCCGCCGACGGTGGAGCCGTCGCCACGCTTCGGCTGCCGCCGGCCGGCTGACGCGACAGGGTTGATACACGACGGATGACCGGCTGAGCGGTGCCGGATCCACGGCCACGGCCCTGCCGAGACCGGCCCCGGCCACAGTCGTTGACGTGCGAACGCCGCACGTCAACGACTAGGAGATACCGCCCCCATGCGTCTTTCCCGTGTTCCTGGCCTGCGCGGTCCACGCCAGGTGAGACCACTACGGCGGCCACCGTCAGCGGGCCGCCCCTGGTTGCCTCCCCGCCCGACGGACCGACCGGGCGCTCCTTCCGCGGTCGTCCTCGGCGCCGGCATCATGGCCCTGATCATCGTGGCTGTTCTCGGCATCGTCTTCCGGCTCACTTCCGGTGACGGCGGCCCGGGCGCCGGCTCGGCCACCGCGCGGGCGGTGAACTCGGCAGCGAGGACGTTGCCTTGGCCGCAGGAGGGCCAGACGAGCGTCCTCGTCGAGGGCCTCGGTGATCGTGGTGACCTCGGGACGAAGGGCGCACAGACGCCAGTGCCGATCGCCAGCCTCACGAAGGTGATGACCGCGTACGTGATCCTCCGCGGCCACCCGTTGCGGAGGGGCGAGACCGGCCCCGACATCACCGTCGACCAGCAGGCCGACGGCGAGTCCGTGTCGGGTGTGGAGTCGAGCGTGCCTGTCAGGGCGGGGCAGCGGTTGAGCGAACGGCGGCTGCTGGAACTGATGCTGATCCCCTCCGGGAACAACATCGCGCGTCTGCTGGCCCGTTGGGACGCCGGCTCGCAGGAGGCGTTCGCCACGAAGATGAACCAGGCGGCCCACGTTCTGGGCATGCACCGCACCACCTACACCAGCGCCAGCGGCTTGGAGTCCACGACCATCAGCACATCCGCCGACCAACTGAAGCTGGCACAGCAGGTCATGCGGGACGAGGTGATCCGGTCCATCGTTGCGATGCCCAGCACCACCGCCCCCGGCACATCCGGCCGGATCTCCAACACCAACGCGCTGCTGGGCACGTCCGGCGTGATCGGCCTCAAGACCGGATCCAGCACCCCGGCCGGCGGCAACCTGATGTGGGCGGCCACCGCACCCGACGGCAGCGGACAGGACCGTCTCATCCTCGGCGTCGTCCTCCACCAGCAGGCCGGCACCAGCCCTCAGCAGGGCCTCCAGGCCGCCTTCACCAGCAGTGCCACGCTGATCGAGGGCGTGCGGCAGTGGCTCGCGCAGACCGAGCCCGGTACGAGGTGAGACCACATGGCATCCACGCTCGACACCCCTCCCCTGCGGCCGGCGCCCTCTCCCCCATCAGAGCCCGGCGCTGACACCGGTGTCTGGCGACGCGGCCGGATCGTCGCCGCCGTCGCACTGTTGGCCGCGCTGCTGATGCTGGGCCACGCCCACCTGCCCAACCGGGTCGGCAACCTCGGCAGTCTCATCGAGACCTTCCTGCCCTGGACGGGCCTGGCCGTGCCGCTCCTGCTGCTGTGCGCGCTGGTCCGCCGGTCCGCGACCGCCGCCGTGGCCGTCCTGCTGCCCGCGGTCATCTGGTGCTCGCTCTTCGGCGGGACGCTCGTCGACAAACAGGCCCGCGGCGGAGATCTGACCGTCGTGACCCACAACGTCAACGAGCACAATCCGCACCCGGCGCGTACGGCACGCGCCCTCGCCGCCTCCGGTGCCGACGTGGTGGCCCTCGAAGAGCTGGGCGGTGCGGCGACAGCGGAGTACGTCAGCACGCTGGCCCGCACTTACCCTTACTACTCGGTGCAGGGCACCGTCGGCCTGTGGAGCAGGTACCCGATCGCCGATACCCGGCCCGTCGACATCTCGCCCTGGACGCGCGCTCTGCGCACCACTGTCCACACGCGCAAGGGACCCGTCGCCGTCTTCGTCGCCCACCTGATGTCGGTCCGCTTCACCTCCTCCGGCTTCACCACCGACGACCGCAACGCCGCGGCACGACGCCTCGGCGCCGCTCTGCGCGCCGAAACGCTGCCTCGCATCGTGCTCGTGGGTGACTTCAACGGCAGCCTCGACGACCGGGCGCTGTCCGCCGCCACCTCCCGGCTGCGCTCGGCCCAGTCCGCTGCGGGCGCCGGGTTCGGCCTCACCTGGCCCGCCTCGTTCCCCGTGGTGAGGATCGACCAGATCCTCGTACGCGGCATCAACCCACGCGCATCCTGGACGCTGCCCGCCACCGGCAGCGACCACCTGCCGGTGGCAGCCAGGTTGAGGCTGTGAGCAGTTGGTGCCGGCGGTGGGAATGGGGCCGCAGCAGGCGTCCCCACGCCAGGCTTCGCGGCTTTCCTTGACGGCGACGGCGACGATCACGAGGGCGGCGATCGGGTCGGCCCAGGACCAGCCAAAGAGGCTGTTTGCAACGAGGCCGACGGGGAGTACTGCGGAGGCGTAGGTGCAGAGCAGGGTCTGCTTGGACTCAGCGACGGCGGTCGCGAACCCGATCCCGCGACCGGCCTTGCGCTGAGCGCCGGACAAGAAGGGCGTGACCGCCACCGACAGGTGCGTGCAATACGCGTCTTCCCGGGCGCCGCCTTCGACGTGATCATCCTCGGGGAGTGGCGCGAGGAAGCGGGAGCCGGCCGCTCCTTACGGCACCCCGCCGTCCCTCCCCCGCGATGACGACCACCTCGTCGCCGTCGGACCAGCGCCGGCGGTCCGCCTTGGGCGGATTGAGGCGCAGCCCGTAATCGGGGGCCCGGCGGGCGTCGGCGTGACTGCGGTAGCCGATGGCGCACTCGCCCCGGGCGCGTGCCGCCGCAACAACCGTGGCGAAGGACGTCTCGTGGCCGGTCACGACGTAGTCGGCGGCCGACCGCAGGTGGATCTGCGTGCCGCCAGCTGAGAACAGTTCGTCGAACACGTCCGCCAGGTGGTGGTTCTGGGAGATCTGCGCCATCAGCAGCCCGATGAGCTTGCCGCTGATGATCACGTCTGCTCCGGGGCCGAGCGGGGCGAGGGGCCGGTTGCCGTCGTCGGTGAGCTCGGTGACCAACGGCAGCTCCCGGCCGGTGCGCCGTTCGAGGTGGCGCAGGACGAGCAGGGTGACGAGCGTGCGGGTGTCCGGCTCCTCAGGGGGCTCACCGGCCCGTGGCTCCTGGCCGAGCACGATGACGCTGTCGTAGGAGCCGAGGTCCAGGCCGGCCAGGGTCTCCGGGCGGGTGGTGTCGCCCCTGTGGGCCACACAGGTCCAGCCGGAGCCGTCACCGTCACCGACGTCACGGTCGTCGTCGCAGGCGGCCCGCACCACGGTCTCGTCCTCGTCCGCCACCACGTCGGCCACCGAACCCGGGGGTGCGTTGCGGCCCCACTCCCGCAGGACGAGGGGTGCGCGGCGGTTCCAGCCCAGCACCAGCAGCCGCTCCGGCCGGGTGTCCGACGGCCGGGGGCCCGCCACGGACCGCTCGTCGACCAGCGGCGCGCAGTCGGCGAGCTCGGCGGTGTCGTCGTCGGCGGCGATGACGAGGAGCTGGTCGTCGGGTTCGAGCACCGTCCGCGCGGGCGGGTTCAGCCAGGGCACTCCGTCGCGGATCAGCCCGACCGCGCTGGCGTTGCCGTAGGAGAGCAGCGCTTCACCGAACTCCCGACCGGTCAGGGACGGGTGGGCGGCCGGGTAGAACTCGTCCCCGGCGAAGTCGAGCAGGTCGCGGTGGACCAGGGACAGTCCCGGGCGGCGCGCCGCCTGCGCGATCAGCCGGGCGGTGACGGTGTCGCTCTCCAGGACGACGCCCCGGGATCCGGCGGCCAGGCGGGCCGCGAGCAGGTAGCCGCTGTCGCGGACGGCCGCCACGACGGGCACGGTGACGTCGCCTCCGCGCGCCGTCGCCCGCAGGGCCAGCAGCGCCTTGACGACGTCCGCGTCGCCGCGGGACGCGTCGGGCGGGAGCACGATCACTGAGTCGGCGGTGGCCGGACTGGTGAGCGCCAGCACGGCCGGGTCCGCCGACGGTCCGCTGCGGCAGATCAGCCGGGTCCGGCCGGTCGGGCCGACCTTGCTCTGCAGGGACTCCTCCATGGCCGTCTTGTCCCGGTCGGCCAGGATGGCCACGGCCGAGCGCCGCTGGTTGGCACCGGCCGCGACCAGTTCGCTCACCACCGTGAAGACTTGCTCCGACCAGCCCAGGACCACCACGTGACCGCGTTCCAGTAACTTGGAGCGGCCGCGGCGCAGGGCGATGAGCCGCTCGGTGAGCCCGGTCGTGATGAGACCGACGAGGGTCGAGACGTACACCAGGGCGACCAGGGCCAGCAGCACCGACAGCGCCACCCGGGCCGGGCTGCCCGTGGTGCCGCCCAGCCGCATCGTCTCCCCCGTCAGGTGCCAGATCGCCGCCACCTTCCCGGAGAAGGTGGCGGGGGCGTGCCCGCTCGTCCACACCAGTGCCGCGCTCGCGGGGACGACCACGGCCAGGCAGACCAGCACCAGCCAGCCCACCAGAGCGGAGGTGCCGCGGGCCAGGGTCGTGTCGAACCAGTACCGCGCTCGGGCACCCGCCCCGGGCCGCTGTTCCACTGTGTTCCCCCTCCGCGCGCAGGTCTGTAAGGGGCAGTGTCCTGATCCGGCCTCGCGCGCCGGGCGGCATGGGGCGCGATTCATCCCATCGCCGTAACCGGGGGCAGGTGCCCGCGCGCGCGTGCCCCCGCGCACCCGGTCCGCACCGGTTTGAACGGGGCCTTTCCCTCGTCCGTGGCAATTCACCACAACCCTGAGCGAACCGGTCCGGTGGGCCCGTAGAAGTTGCGGTATGACCGAGCATCACCAGGCTGACGCCGACCACGGCTGCCTGACCAGACGTACGCTCACGACGGCCGCGGGCACGACCGCCGTGGCCGCCTTCCTCAGCGCCGGCAGCGCGGCGGCCCTGCCCGCCCAGTCGCCCCCGCGCAATCCCGCCCCGGCAGTGGCCCCGTCCGCAGCGCGCGGCGCGGACTTCGACCGCTGCCTCGCCGCCGCCCGGGCCCTGCCCGTCCTCGACGACGACGGCCCGCCCCTCG
>NZ_LJBR01000540.1 GCF_001282115.1 Streptomyces sp. NRRL B-24085
CCCCCTGCCATCGCCCCGGACCCCCTGATCCGACCGCGTTGTCAGTGGGGAGTCGTACCGTGGACTCCATGCGGCCCGTTTCCCACATCGAACGTACGGTGGCGCCCTTCGAGGTCGTCAGCCCCTACCAGCCCAGCGGCGACCAGCCCGCGGCGATCGCCGAGCTGGCCAAGCGCATCGAGGCAGGTGAGAAGGACGTCGTCCTGCTCGGCGCGACCGGCACCGGAAAGTCCGCCACCACCGCGTGGATGATCGAGAAGCTCCAGCGCCCCACCCTCGTCATGGCCCCGAACAAGACGCTGGCCGCCCAGCTCGCGAACGAGTTCCGGGAGCTGCTGCCGAACAACGCCGTCGAGTACTTCGTCTCGTACTACGACTACTACCAGCCCGAGGCCTACGTCCCGCAGTCGGACACCTACATCGAGAAGGACTCCTCGATCAACGAGGAGGTCGAGCGGCTGCGCCACTCCGCGACCAACTCGCTGCTCACCCGCCGCGACGTCGTCGTGGTCGCCTCCGTCTCCTGCATCTACGGCCTCGGTACCCCCCAGGAGTACGTGGACCGCATGGTCCCCCTCAGGGTCGGCGACGAGATCGACCGCGACCAGCTCCTGCGCCGCTTCGTGGACATCCAGTACACGCGCAACGACCTGGCCTTCAGCCGGGGCACCTTCCGCGTCCGCGGCGACACCATCGAGATCTTCCCGGTCTACGAGGAGCTCGCCGTCCGTATCGAGATGTTCGGCGACGAGATCGAGGCCCTCTCGACGCTCCACCCGCTCACCGGCGAGATCATCAGCGACGACGAACAGCTCTACGTCTTCCCGGCCTCCCACTACGTCGCGGGCCCCGAGCGCATGGAGCGGGCCGTCAACGACATCGAGAAGGAGCTCGGGGAGCGCCTGGCCGAACTGGAGAAGCAGGGCAAGCTCCTGGAGGCCCAGCGCCTGAGGATGCGCACCACCTACGACCTCGAGATGCTCCGCCAGATCGGCTCCTGCTCCGGCGTGGAGAACTACTCGATGCACTTCGACGGCCGCCTGCCCGGCTCCCCGCCGAACACCCTGCTGGACTACTTCCCGGACGACTTCTTGCTCGTCATCGACGAGTCGCACGTCACCGTGCCCCAGATCGGCGCGATGTACGAGGGCGACGCCTCCCGCAAGCGCACCCTCGTCGACCACGGCTTCCGCCTCCCGTCCGCCCTGGACAACCGCCCCTTGAAGTGGGAGGAGTTCACGGAGCGCATCGGCCAGACCGTCTACCTGTCGGCCACGCCCGGCAAGTACGAGCTCTCGCGCGGGGACGGCTTCGTCGAGCAGATCATCCGCCCCACCGGCCTGGTCGACCCCGAGGTCGTCGTCAAGCCGACCGAGGGCCAGATCGACGACCTGGTGCACGAGATCCGCTCCCGCACCGAGAAGGACGAGCGTGTCCTGGTCACCACGCTCACCAAGAAGATGGCCGAGGACCTCACCGACTACTTCCTGGAGCTCGGCATCCAGGTCCGCTATCTGCACAGCGACGTCGACACCCTGCGCCGCGTGGAGCTGCTGCGCGAGCTGCGCTCCGGCGAGTTCGACGTCCTGGTCGGCATCAACCTCCTCCGGGAGGGCCTCGACCTGCCCGAGGTCTCCCTGGTCGCGATCCTCGATGCCGACAAGGAGGGGTTCCTGCGCTCCGGCACCTCCCTGATCCAGACCATCGGCCGCGCCGCGCGCAATGTCTCCGGCCAGGTCCACATGTACGCCGACAAGATCACCCCGGCGATGGAGAAGGCCATCGAGGAGACCAACCGCCGCCGGGAGAAGCAGGTCGCGTACAACAAGGAGCGGGGCATCGACCCCCAGCCGCTGCGCAAGAAGATCAACGACATCGTCGCGCAGATCGCCCGCGAGGACGTGGACACCGAGCAGCTGCTCGGCTCCGGCTACCGCAAGAGCAAGGACGGCAAGCCTGCCAAGGCCCCCGTGCCCGCCCTCGGCGGCAAGGCGGCCGGCACCAAGGCCGCCAAGGGCAAGGCCAAGGAGACCGTCCCGACCGACCGTCCCGCCGCCGAACTCGCCGAGCAGATCGAGGAGATGACGGCCCGCATGCGTGCCGCCGCCGCGGATCTCCAGTTCGAGATCGCGGCCCGGCTGCGCGACGAGGTCTCCGAGATGAAGAAGGAGCTCCGGCAGATGAAGGAGGCGGGCTTGGCCTGAGCGCATCGCGGTGTGTTGCAAGACCGACACAAAGTGCGCTTCGGGGTGCGTCACCGTCAGCGGCCCTGCGTAGGGTTCTGGACAACCGCGGGGGCCGCGGCAACAGGGGACAGCGAGAGGGGTTCGGCGCGTGACCGTCAACATGACCAAGGGTCAGGCCATCAGTCTGCAGAAGAACGACGGAGGCAGCCTGACCGCGGTGCGCATGGGCCTCGGCTGGCAGGCGGCTCCCCGGCGCGGCCTGTTCGGCTCGCGCACGCGGGAGGTCGACCTGGACGCCTCCGCCGTCCTGTTCGCGGACAAGCAGCCCGTCGACGTCGTCTTCTTCCGCCACCTGGTGAGCGACGACGGTTCGGTCAAGCACACCGGTGACAACCTGGTCGGCGGCGTCGGCCAGGGCGGGGACGACGAGGCGATCCTCGTCGACCTCTCCCGCGTCCCGGTCCACATCGACCAGATCGTCTTCACCGTGAACTCCTTCACGGGTCAGACCTTCCAGGAGGTGCAGAACGCCTTCTGCCGGCTGGTCGACGAGACCAACGGCGACGAGCTCGCCCGCTACACGCTCGCCGGCGGTGGCGCCTACACCGCCCAGATCATGGCGAAGGTGCACCGGGCGGGTTCCGGCTGGAGCATGACGGCCCTCGGCACCCCGGCCAACGGCCGCACCTTCCAGGACCTGATGCCGGCGATCCTGCCGCACCTGTAACCGGCCCGCCGAGCGGCATCCGACCGACACCACGACACGGGGGGAGAAGGCGATGACGGCCGAGCTGGTGCGGGGGCAGAACCACCCGCTCTCCCAGGCCCGACTCGAGATCCGGATCGCGGCCGGCACGCCGGTCGTGGCCGGAGCCACGCTTGGCGACGAGCAGGGCCGGGTGCACGGCGTGGAGTGGGTCCTGCACCCGGGCGCGCCCACCCTGCCGGGACGAGGTCTCCCGGCAGGCGGCCG
>NZ_LJBR01000541.1 GCF_001282115.1 Streptomyces sp. NRRL B-24085
GCCGTGGGCCAGGTGGTGGGCGCGGTCGTGGCGGCCGTGGGGGTGGGCCTGGTCGTGGGATCGGTCGTGGTGGCCGCGGGGGTCGGCCCGGTGGTGGCCGCGGGTCCGGTCCGGGGCTCCGGGGCCTCGATCGTCATCGCGACGGGTGTCGGGTCGAAGCCGTTGCAAGGGTTGTTGATCTGGGGGCAGTTGGAGACGAGGACCAGGACGTCGCGTTCGGCGCGCAGGGTCAGGGAGAGGCCCGGGGCGGAGATGCCGTCGACGATGCCGAGGGTGCCGTCCTTCTCCACCGGGACGTTCATGTACCAGTTGATGTTGGAGACGAGGTCGCGCTTGCCGAGGCCGTACCGGGAGCCCTCGGCGAGGAAGTTGTCCACGCACGCGTGCTGGGACCAGGTGTGGTGGCCGTAGCGCAGGGTGTTCGACTCCTTGGAGCAGGCGCCGCCGACCGTGTCGTGGCGGCCCACGTCGTCGGCGGTGACCGTCATCAGCGGGGTGTGCTCGTTGGACATCAGCACACTGCCCGTGGTGAGGAAGATGCCGCCCTGTGCCTGGATGGTGTCGGGGGCGCTGTAGCGGACCGATGTGTCGTGGGCGTCGTAGACGAGGAAGTCGACGGCCTGGTTGCCGTGCAGGTCGGTGACGGTGAGCGTCTCGCCCTCGCGGACGACGGACGACCAGGCGGCGCGGGCCGGAACGACGGTCTTCATGAGCGTCCCTTCGAGGCGAGGAACTCGGCGGTGTTGAGGAAGGCGCGGCGGCCCTCGGGGGTGGCGTCCCAGAGGGGGTCGCCGGGTCGGGTGGGCGCGGCGCGCCAGGCGAGGACCTCCAGGGGGGTGCTGACGTAGCCGGCGCGGGGGTCGGCCGGGTGCGGGACGTTCGCGATCAGCACCGTCACGTCCTGTTCGGTGCGGAGGGTGACGCTGCCGCCGGGGCCCGCGGAGCCGGTGAAGTCGAGGGTGCCGTCCTCCTGGACGCGCACGCCCTGGAAGAAGGACAGGGAGGGCGGGAGATCGCGGGGTTCGAGGCCGTTCTTCGCGGCCGCCAGCTTGAAGAGCTCGCGGCCGGCGGGGGAGGGGCCCTGCGGGGTGCCGTCGCCGTAGCGCCCGGTGTTGCGGACCAGGGTGGAGGTGCCGCACAGGGCGTCATGGCGGCCGGAGGTGCCGGCGACGACGCTCGCGAGGACGCGGCCCTGGTCGGACAGGAGGAGTTGGCCCTCGCCGAGGTAGGCGTTCCACTGCACCTTGACGGTGTCGGCGACGTTCAGGCGCTCCCAAGGGCGGCTCTCCGCGTACAGGAGGAGGTGGGCGCAGGCGTCTCCGTGGAGGTCGGTGAGGCGCAGTTCGGTGCCGCGGGCGAGGACGCGGTGGGTGTAGTTGCCGCCCGCGACGGTCTCCGCCCACACGAGGGGGCCCGCCGTGGGGGGCGGCTCCGGCCAGTCGCCGGCCGGGACGACGGGCATGGCCTCGGCACGGGTGCCCTCCTGGGCACGGGCGTGGTCTCGGGCTCCGTACGTGGTCTCTGTGGCCATGCGGACCTCCGGCTCCGGGGGGTGTTTCTGTCGCTTGACAGAAATTAGGGGCGGGGTTGGTCGGGGGGATTGCCTGCTGTCTCTTATACA
>NZ_LJBR01000542.1 GCF_001282115.1 Streptomyces sp. NRRL B-24085
AGATGGGTATAAGCGACAGGTCGCGGGGCGGGGGTGTGACCGACGTGGGCGTACAGGAGGGCGAGGGCGGCGCCGGCGTTCGTCACAGTGACGGCGGTGCGGGCGACGCCGGCGTTCAGGGCAGCCGGAAGGCCGGGTCCGGGCCGTTGCTGCTCGGGGTGCGGCATCACGGGCCGGGGTCGGCGCGGGCTGTGCGGGCGGCGTTGGACGTGGCCCGGCCCCGGGCCGTGCTGATCGAGGGGCCGCCGGAGGCCGACGCGTTGATCCCGCTGGCGGCCGAGGAGGACATGCGACCGCCGGTGGCGCTGCTCGCCCATGCCGTGGACGAGCCCGGCCGTTCGGCGTTCTGGCCGCTGGCCGAGTTCTCCCCGGAGTGGGTGGCCATCCGCTGGGCGCTGGAGCACGAGGTCCCGGCCCGTTTCATCGACCTGCCGGCCACGCACACGTTGGCGTGGGGCAGGGACGAGGCGGGTGAAGGGCCGACCGGACTGCCGGGTGAAGCCGGCGACGGGGGGCCGGGGGCGAGCGGGTCCGGGGCCGAGGACGGCAAGGGTGCGGACGGTCGGCAGTCCCGCCGGTCCCCTGGTACCGCCGGATCGGGCGCGCAGGGTGCCCCCGATTCGGAAGCGCCCGACGATGGGACCCCGGACGCGCAGGGCACCGACCCGTCCGGTGGGCGCGCCGCTCCGGCCGACGAGAACCCCGCCCCGGAGAACGGCGGGACGTCTGCCGCCGGTGAGGACGCCGGATCCGCGGACGAGCCCGCCGTTCAGGAGCCCGCCGTTCACCAGGCCGTCCGGGTCGATCCCCTCGGGGTGCTGGCCGAGGCCGCCGGATACGACGACCCCGAGCGGTGGTGGGAGGACGTCGTCGAGCACCGGGGAGCGGGGCAGGGCGATGTGTTCGAGCCGTTCACTGTGCTGGAAGAGGCGATGGGGGTGCTGCGGGAGACGTACGGGACCGGCGGACACGACCGGGACCTGGTGCGCGAGGCGTACATGCGGCTCCAGGTGCGGGCGGCGCAGCGGGAATTCGGGGACGACGTGGCCGTGGTGTGCGGGGCCTGGCACGTGCCCGCGCTCCGGCAGAGGAGCACGGTCGCCGCCGACAAGGCCCTGCTGAAGGCGCTCCCCAAGGTCAAGGCGGACATGACCTGGGTGCCGTGGACGCACCGCAGGCTCTCGCGGCACAGCGGCTACGGCGCCGGGATCGACTCGCCCGGCTGGTACGGGCACCTGTTCGCCGCGCCTGACCGGCCCGTCGAGCGGTGGCTGACCAAGGTGGCGGGGCTGCTGCGCGACGAGGGCCGGATCGTGTCCTCGGCGCACGTCATCGAGGCGGTACGGCTGGCCGAGACGCTCGCGGCGATGCGCGGGCGCCCCCTGCCCGGGCTGAGCGAGACGACCGACGCGGTGCGGGCGGTGATGTGCGAGGGCTCGGACGTGCCGTTGGCGCTCGTGCACGACCGGCTGGTGGTCGGGGACGTCCTGGGCGAGGTGCCGCAGGCGGCGCCCGCGGTGCCCTTGCAGCGGGACCTCGACCGGATCCAGCGGCGGCTGCGGCTCAAACCGGAGGCGCTGGAGAAGGAGCTGGAGCTCGACCTGCGCAAGGAGAACGACGCCGGGCGCAGCAGGCTGCTGCACCGGCTGCGACTCCTTGGCGTGCCGTGGGGTGAGCCGGTGGCCTCGCGGGGGAGCACCGGCACGTTCCGGGAGACGTGGCGACTGCGGTGGGAGCCGGAGTTGTCGGTGCGGGTCGCCGAGGCGGGAGTGTGGGGCACCACCGTGCTCGCCGCCGCCACGGCCAAGGCGGAGGCGGACGCCGTCTCCGCGCCCGGCCTCGCCGACGTCACCGCCCTCGCCGAGCGCTGTCTGCTGGCCGAACTCCCCGACGCCCTGCCCACGGTGATGCAGATCCTCGCCGACCGTGCCGCGCTGGACGCGGACGTGGGCCATCTCGCCCAGGCCCTGCCCGCCCTCGTCCGTTCCCTGCGCTACGGCGATGTGCGGGGCACCGACACCGGCGCCCTGACGGAGGTTGCCGCGGGTCTCGCCGAGCGTGTCTTCGTCGGGCTGCCGCCGGCCTGCGCCGCGCTCGACGCGGAGGCGGCGGAGGAGATGCGGCGGCATGTGGAAGCGGTCCACGGAGCGGTCGGACTGCTGAGCGAGGCAGCGGCGGGCCCGGGGGACGGGACCGTGGCACCCGGGCAGGACGGGGGCGGCCCGGGCGGGTCTCCGGTGGCTGGTCCGGCACAGGACGACGACCGTGCTGGTACCGCGCCGGCTGCTGTTCACCGCGGCCTGCGCGGGCGCTGGCAGGCCGTGCTCAAGGTGCTGTCCCTGCGGGACTCCGTGCCCGGCGTCATCCGGGGACGGGCGGTGCGACTGCTCCTGGACGACGGCGAGCTGGCGCAGGACGAGGCGGCACGGCTGATGGGGCTGGTGCTGTCGCCGGGGACGGAACCGGCGGACGCGGCCGCGTGGATCGAGGGCTTCGTCGGGGGCGGGTCCGGCGGCGGGATGCTCCTCGTGCACGACGAGCGGCTGCTCGGACTCGTGGACGCCTGGCTGACCGGGGTGTCGGCGGAGGCGTTCACCGATGTGCTGCCGCTGCTGCGGCGCACCTTCTCGGCGTACGAGCCGGGAGTGCGCAGGACCCTGGGCGAACTCGTCCGGCGGGGCCCGGGACAGCGGGGGAGCGCGGCGGGAGCCGGTTCCGGGACACCGGGTTTCGGAGCCGACCTCGACCGGGACCGGGCCGACGCCGTGCTGCCCGTGGTGCGGCTGCTGCTCGGTCTGGACGACGACCGAGGAGACGAGCAGGGCTACGGCCAGGGCGACCACGGCGGCCATACCGGCCACGACGACCATGCCGACCACGGCGGCCATACCGACCACGACGACCATGCTGGCCACGGCGGCTATGGCGACGACTTGACGCACGCGGACGACAACGACCTTGCGGAGGTGGCGAGATGACGGTCGAGGTAGCACGGGCGCCGCGGGACAGGGCCGACAGCAGAGTGGCCGCTGACGGGTACGGGCGCGGGGCCGCGTCCGGGAGCAGGACCGGGCCCCGGGTGAAACTCGGCTCGGTGACGGGCGTGGCGGTGGTCCCGCTCTGGGACCGTTTCCGAACGGGGGCGAAGGCATGACAACAGAGCCGAACTACTCGGAAGAGGCGACCGAGGCCCCGGCGCGAACCCCCGTCGTGGTTCCCGATGACGCTCCGTCCTCCACCGACGAGCGGCTGCGGCGTTGGCGGCTGGTGCTGGGTGGGGAGGCGGCCGACGGGACCGGGTGCGCGCTCAGTGGCCGGGATGCCGCGATGGACGGGGCGTTGACCGCGCTCTACGGCAGGGGGGACGGGAAGGGGCAGGCGGGCAAGGATCGTTCGGCGGGTCTCGGGGCCTCGGCGCCGTCCGTGGCGCGCTGGCTGGGAGACATCCGGACGTACTTCCCCTCCTCCGTCGTCCAGGTCATGCAGCGGGACGCCATCGACCGGCTCGGGCTGTCCACCCTGCTTCTCGAACCGGAGATGCTGGAGGCGGTCGAGGCCGACGTGCACCTGGTCGGCACGCTTCTCTCCCTCAACAAGGCGATGCCGGAGACGACGAAGGAGACGGCACGTGCCGTCGTGCGCAAGGTGGTCGAGGACCTGGAGAAGCGGCTCGCCACCCGCACCCGGGCCACGCTCACCGGCGCCCTCGACCGCAGCGCCCGGATCAGCCGGCCACGCCACCACGACATCGACTGGAACCGCACGATCGCGGCCAACCTCAAGCACTACCTGCCCGAGTACCGGACGATCGTGCCGGAGCGGCTCGTCGGCTACGGCCGGGCCTCCCGGTCGGTGAAGAAGGAGGTCGTCCTCTGCATCGACCAGTCGGGGTCGATGGCGGCGTCCGTGGTCTACGCGTCCGTGTTCGGGGCGGTGCTGGCGTCGATGCGGTCGATCGACACCCGGCTCGTCGTCTTCGACACGGCGGTCGTCGACCTCACCGACCAGCTCGACGACCCGGTGGACGTGCTGTTCGGCACACAGCTCGGCGGTGGCACGGACATCAACCGGGCGCTGGCGTACTGCCAGTCGCAGATCACCCGGCCCGCGGAGACGGTGATGGTGCTGATCAGCGACCTCTACGAGGGCGGCATACGCAACGAGATGCTCAAGCGGGTGGCGGCGATGAAGGCGTCAGGGGTGCAGTTCGTGACGCTGCTCGCCCTGTCGGACGAGGGGGCGCCGGCCTACGACCGGGAGCACGCGGCCGCGCTCGCCGCGCTGGGCGCACCGGCGTTCGCCTGCACTCCCGACCTGTTCCCCGAGGTGATGGCGGCGGCCATCGAGAAGCGCCCGCTGCCGATACCGGACCCGGTGTGAACCCCGGGCGCCCGTTGGTGATTTGTCGACCCGGTGACCTGCGGCTTCGGCCAGCAAAACGGACATGACTACGCATCGGTAACAGGGGACTTGCGCGACCTCGGGCACCCCGTGCAAGGATCGGCTTCTCCACAGTCTTCACCCTTCCCCTCCGTTTTCCTTTCGCCTTCGTTCCCTTTCACCTCTGTTTCGTTTCGCTTTCTGCTTCGCTTCGTTCCGTCGCACGGAAGGACCCGGCCCCTCTTGACCTGGTCAGCAGCCTTTCCCGGTGCCATCGCGCGTCTGCTGCGCGCGATGGTCGGGCGGCGCGCGCTGCAAGTGGGTCTGCTGGTGGGCGGGTTGTTCGTGCTCGGCTTCCTCTGCGGGGAGCAGGCACACGCGGCGGACGGCGTCGGTGCGTTCGCGGGGAGGGCGGCCGGTCAGCCGGTGCGGTTCCCGGCCGAGTCGCAGGCCCCGCACATGGCCGCGGCAACCGGGGCGGACACGGAGACGAACGCGTACGCGGACACCGCCAAGGGAAGCACCCCCGAGCCGGTAACCCTTAACCTGCTGACCCCCCAGGCTGCCGCCCCCGAC
>NZ_LJBR01000543.1 GCF_001282115.1 Streptomyces sp. NRRL B-24085
CCGTCCGGGCGGACTGGTCCCCGGTCAAGCGATCTTGATCGGTGATCTCTAGGATGAGAGCTCAAGACAACCATTCCGGCCGGTCCGACGGGGGGAACCCAGAGGGACCGCCGGGGGTCGCCGATGCCAGGGTCCGCTCCCCGGGCTGCGGTGATCTTCCTTCCCAGGAGGACCTTCCGCATGTTCCGACGTATTGGCAACGTAGTCGTCCGACATCCCGTCTGGACGATCGTTGCGTGGTTGATCGCCGCTGTCGCGATCGTGGCCACTGCCCCGAGCCTGCCCTCGAACAGCGACGAGAGCAGTTTTCTCCCCAAGAGTTACGAGTCCATCAAAGCGGCCGAGGTCCAGGAGAAGGCGTTCCCCAGCGCCTTCACCCCGTCCGCGATCGCGCTGTACCAGCGCACCGACGGCGGCAAGCTGACCGCCGCCGACCAGAAGGACGTCGCCCGGATCACCTCCGAGCTGGGCAAGAAGAAGATCGACCAGGTGCAGAAGGTCGTCCCCGGCCAGCCGTCCTCGGACGGCAGGTACGCCCTCACCCTGGTCCAGATGGACAGCAAGAAGGCCGGCCAGCCCGAACAGGCCGACGCGGCCAAGGTGTTGCGCGACGACGTCAAGCAGCTCGCCAAGGGCACGGACCTCGAGGTCAAACTCGGCGGTTCCGCCGCCCAGGCCCTCGACCAGCAGGACTCGTCCAAGCGCGGCGAGGCCCTGATCGGCATCGGCACCTTCGTCATCATCCTGGTGACGCTGCTGATCATCTTCCGGGCGCCGATCCTGGCCGTCCTGCCGCTGATCACGATCGGCCTGGTGTCGGCGATCGCCAACGGGCTGATCGCGTACGCCACCAAGCTGTTCGACCTCCAGGCCAACAGCTCGATCTCGTCGATCCTGATCGTCGTGCTCTTCGGCGTGGGCACGGACTACTTCCTGTTCCTGATGTTCCGCTACCGCGAACGCCTGCGCCTCGGCGACGAACCGAAGCAGGCCATGATCAACGCGGTCGACCGGGTCGGCGAGGCCATCGCCTCCGCCGCCGGAGCGGTCATCATCGCGTTCCTCGCGCTGGTCCTGTCGACGCTGGGCTTCCTCAAGCAGATGGGCCCGGCGCTCGCGATCGCGGTCACCGTCACCCTGATCGCCGGTCTGACACTGATCCCGGCCGTCGTCTCCCTCATCGGCCCGAAGGTCTTCTGGCCGTCGAAGTCCTGGCAGCGCGAGCCGGAGAACGCCCGGTTCGCCGCCCTGGGCCGTGGGGTGCGCAACCGTCCGGCGCTCACCGCCGCGCTCTCCGGAATCGTCCTGCTGGTGCTCTCGCTCGGGACGTTCGGGTACAACGCCACGTTCGACCTGGCGTCCGGCTCCATGCCCAAGACCAAGGAGTCGATGGTCGTCCAGGACGAGATGCAGAAGGCGTACTCGGCGGGTGCCGCCGCGCCGACCGACGTCTACCTGTCCAGCACCGACGGCAAGCCGCTCGACAAGACGGCCTTCGACGCGTACGTGAAGAAGCTCGGGGCCGTGGACGGGGTCGCGAACGCCCGGCAGTCGCAGGTGAGCAAGGACGGTACCACCGCCGACTTCACCGTCACCCTCAAGTACGAGGCGTCCACGGACAAGGCCATCGAGACGGTGGGCCGGGTCCGCGAGGTCGCGCACTCCGACGCCCCGGCCGGCACCGAGGCCCTGGTCGGCGGAATGTCCTCGATCTTCAAGGACATCGACACGGCGGTCAACCACGACTACCGGACGGTCTTCCCCGTCGCCGCCGCGCTCATCATGCTCATCCTGGGTCTGCTGCTGCGCAGTGTGGTGGCCCCCCTGTACCTGATGGCGTCGGTGGGTCTCGGCTTCGGCGCCACGCTCGGTGCCACGGTCTGGATCTTCCAGGACGGACAGGGACACTCGGGCCTGATGTTCATGCTGCCGGTGATCATGTACCTGTTCGTGGTCGCCATCGGCACGGACTACAACATCCTCATGATCGCCCGGCTGCGGGAGGAGGCCCGTGAGGGCCGCGAACCCCGTGAGGCGGCCGGTATGGCCCTGCGGCACGCCGGTCCCACGGTGGCCGCGGCGGGCTTCATCCTGGCGGCGACCTTCGCCACGATGATGCTGGCCGGCAACGCCCTGCTGACGGAGATGGGCTTCGCGGTCTCCTTCGGCATCGCCGTCGCCGCCTTCGTCATGGCGATGTTCTTCACCCCCAGCCTCACCGCCCTGATCGGCCACGCGGCCTGGTGGCCGGGGCACGCGGACCGGGCGAAGGAGACGCCCGCCGCCCCCGCTCCGGTCTCCGGCGGTGACCGGGAGACCGAGGTGCAGGACGCGGCCGGCCGCCGCAACTGACACCACCGGACAGGACGGCGTCCGACCGGGCCACGTGGCCCGGTCGGACGCCGTCGTTCGTCCCGGTCCGCCACCGCGCCGGACGCGGCCCGTCTCTGCCACCCTTGACCCCGTGCCGAACCTCCCTCCCGTCACC
>NZ_LJBR01000544.1 GCF_001282115.1 Streptomyces sp. NRRL B-24085
GGGTGTTGGTCATCGAGTCGCTGGTGTGGTGGCTGAAGACGACGGCGAAGGAGTCCTTGTTCTCCCGCAGCGTCCGGTCCAGCCAGCGCAACTGCCCGGTGCCCATGGAGCCCTGGTAGTGGCCGCCCGGGTCGGTGGTGTCGAGGCTGATGCCGATGACGTCGTCGGCGATGCGGAAGCTGTAGTACTGGGTGCCCGTGTCGAGGTTGGCGGTGGAGTAGCCGTGGCCGACGGGCCCGACGCCCCGGTGCGCGGGGTCGAGGTGGGCCCTGAGGTAGTCGCGGGGGGTGTAGGGGGCGCGCCGTTCGTCGGGGGTGACCGAGCGCATGCTCCGGGCGTGTGCCTTGAGCAGGTCGCGGAAGGCGTGGCCCTGGGGGTCGGAGGCTTTGCGGATCATGTCCTGGAGCTTCTTCGACTCGGACGCGGGCAGCGACATCAGCTTCTTGCCGCCGACGGCGTACTCGGCGAGCCAGGAGTCGCCGTGGCCGTAGCAGCCCAGCGGCAGGCTGTCGTGGTTGCCGACCGTGGAGTACCAGGGGATGGCGAGGCCGGGGCTGTTCAACTCCCGGACGGCGGCGGCGAGATAGCCCTGGAGGTGCGGGAAGCCGCGCTGCTTGTCGGCGTCGCGGGTGGTCGAGTCGGGCTGCCAGTACTGCTGGAGGCCGCTGTTCTGGACGCCCTCGTAGTGGCGCGGGTCACCGGAGTTGGGGGTGATTCTGCCGCCGCTCATGACGGTCAGGAACCAGTCGAGCTCGGTGTGGCTGTTGTTGTCCGTGTTGTCGCCGGTCGTCATGGCGAACTGGAGCGGGGCGCCGGTGGCGGGGGCGCCGCGCAGCGCGTTGATCCGCTCGACGAGCGAGATCGCGCCCGGCACGGTCAGCGCCTCCTGGGGCCGCCAGGCGTGCACGTCGGTCGAGCGCAGGTACTCCAGGCGCAGCGGGTGCTGGGTGTCCATCAGGTGCAGGTCGGTGAGCTGCACGAACGCGGCCAGCGCGGTCCGGCGGCCGGCCCGCCCGGCCTTCGGGGCCGCGAGTTCGGAGCGCACCTTGCGGCTCCAGCCGGGGCCGTCGCCGAGGCGCCGGTAGCCGGAGCCGGTGCGCGGGGCGGCGACGGAGGCGACGGTGGTGCCGCGGGTGTACGGGGCGAGGGGGGCCGCGGCCGGGGCGGCGGCCCGGTGGACGGTCTGGGCCACCGGCGCCTCGGCGGCCCCGGTGGCCGTCGCGGCCTGGCTGTCGGTGGGCCGCAGGGCGTAGCCGACGCCCGTGGAGACGGCGGCCGCGCCCGCGGCGGCGAGGACGGTACGGCGGTGGACCGCCGGCGTGGTGCTGGCGACAGAGCGTGTGCGCGACATGGCGCGATCTCCCCGAGTGCGAACTGCGTCGGCAGTGGTCGCGGGTGCTCGCGTTCGCGAGCCACCCGCTCGCTCTGGATGCTTGGCACCGGGAATGACCTGCGCGTGAACGAGACGGCAACGCGCAGCGCCGATCACCGTACGTGGATCTTGGCCCACCCCGTGTGTTCAGGAGCGCTCGTCGAACGGCCCGGGGGCGGTCACTCCGTGTTCATCTTCCGGGGTAGGACAGCTATCCCCCGGGCCGTCCGGTGACCGGCCGCTCCTGCCACAGCCGCAGGCCGAAGTCGACCAGCGGCACCCGCTCCAGCTCCGGTACCGCGTCGAGGTCGTGCCATGCGGCCGTGTCCGTGGAGCCGCCGACCTCGAAGCGCAGTTCGCCTCCGGTGACGCGGGCCTCGTACAGAAGCCCCACGTGGTGGGCCTCGACGGTGCGGCCGAAGCGGCGCCGCTCCGGGAAGCGCGCCGACCGCACCCCGAGCACACCGGTGACCTCGACGCGGTGGCCCGTCTCCTCGGCCACCTCCCGCAGCACAGTGTCGTAGGGGTCCTCGCCGTGCTCCATGCCACCGCCGGGCAGCGTCCACCGCGGCCGGCCGTGGTCGATCCAGCGGGCGAGCAGGACCTGTCCGTCACGGACGCACACGGCGTAGGCCGCCACCCTCAACTTTGCGCGCATACCGGCAAGTTAGCCCGCCGGAACCGGATTGGCCGGGGAGTATTCGGGCGCGGACCAGCGCAGCGGCAGCGCGGACGGGGTCTCGACGGTCTCGCGCACGGTGAAGCGGACCCTGCGCTCGGGACCGAACTCGGTGCTCGCCTCGCCCGTCAGTTGGAGGACCGTGCCGGTCGTCCAGTCGAGAAACAGCAGACCGGCCCGCGGGTCCGCGGCGAGGTTGCCGAGGGTGAGGAACATCGAGTTGCCGGGGTAGTCGCGCCAGCTCAGTTCCCCCGGTGCGTCGACGCGCACGAAGCCCGGGTTGCCGCCTCGGTGGCTGACGTCGGCGCCGCCCCCGTGCACGGAGGCCAGGAAGAAGGTGTCCGCCGTGGCGACGAACTCGGCCTGCCGGGGCGTGAGTTCACCGCTGTGCAGCGTGTCCCCGCGGCGCCGGCCGGCCACCACCTCGTACGACTGCCTCTTCTGGAGGTACTTCGGGCAGTTCGCGAAGACCTGGTCGGCCTCGATCGCGAACCCCCCTGCCGTGGGCCCGAGTCGGCCGTTGAGCCGCATCCGGCGGCGGGTGCGGGGGTCCAGGGCGATCGTGCCGACGGGGGTGCCGGGGGTGGTGAACGCCGTCGCGAGG
>NZ_LJBR01000545.1 GCF_001282115.1 Streptomyces sp. NRRL B-24085
ACGCGGTGAAGGCCGCCGAGGAACTGCGGGAGATGGGCGCGCGGGCGCTGCTCGCGAACCAGGCGCGCCGACGGACAGCTGCTCGTGGACGGCTCGGGCGCCAGGCTCGCGCACCGCCCGCGCGCCCATCTCCCGCAGTTCCTCGGCGGCCTTCACCGCGTCGCCCACCGTGGCCAGGGGGCGTCCGACGGCCTCCGCGAGTTCCTCCGCGTTGGGCTTGACCACGTCGGGCCGTTCGCGCAGCGCCTCCAGGAGCGCGCGCCCGGAGGTGTCCAGCGCGATCCGGGCACCTCCGGCGTGCGCCCGCGCGACCACCTCGGCGTACCAGGAGGGCGCGAGCCCGCGGGGCAGGCTCCCGCAGCAGGCGATCCAGGAGGCGTCGCGCGACTGTGAGCGGACCGTCTCCAGCAGCAGCTCCTGCTCCTCCAAGGACAGCTCGGGACCCGGCGCGTTGATCTTCGTGAGCACCCCGTCGGACTCGGCGAGCGCGATGTTGGAGCGGGTGGCGCCCGTGACCGGCACCGGCGCGACCTCGATGCCCTGTGCGTCGAGCAGGTCCGCGACGAGCGCTCCCGGCGCCCCGCCCAGCGGCAGCACCGCGACCGTGCGCTGCCCGGCGGCCGTGACGGCACGCGAGACGTTGACGCCCTTGCCGCCGGGGTCCATGCGTTCCCCGGTGGCGCGGATGACCTCGCCGCGCTCCAGGGACGGGACCTCGTAGGTGCGGTCCAGGGACGGGTTCGGGGTGACGGTGAGGATCATGCGCGCACTACTTCCGTGCCGCCGCGCTCGATGGCGACGGCGTCTTCGGGGCTCAGCCCGCTGTCGGTGATCAGCAGGTCCACATCGCTCAGGTCACCGAAGCGGGCGAAGTGCTCCTGGCCGTGCTTGGAGGAGTCGGCGAGCAGCACCACGCGCCGGGCGGCGGCGAGCGCGGCGCGCTTGACCGCGGCCTCGGCGAGGTCGGGGGTGGTGAGGCCGTGTTCGGCGGAGAAGCCGTTGGCCGCCACGAACAGGACGTCGGCCCGGATCTCGCCGTACGCCCGCAGCGCCCAGGCGTCGACGGCGGCGCGCGTACGGTGCCGTACCCGCCCCCCGACCAGGTGGAGCTGAATGCCGGGGTGGTCCGCGAGGCGGGCCGCGATGGGCAGGCTGTGGGTGACGACGGTGAGCGACGCCTCCAGCGGGACGGCGGCGGCGAGGCGGGCCACGGTCGTGCCGGCGTCGAGGATCAGGGTGCCCTCCGCCGGCAGTTCGGCGAGGGCCGCCTTGGCGATGTGGTCCTTCTCGTCGGCCGCGGTCGTCTCGCGCTCGGCGAGGTCCGGCTCGAAGTCGAGGCGTCCGGCCGGGATGGCCCCGCCGTGCACCCGGCGCAGCAGACCCGCGCGGTCGAGGGCCTTCAGGTCGCGCCGGATGGTCTCGGCGGTGACCTGGAACTCCTCGGCCAGCGAGACGACGTCCACCCGCCCGCCGTCACGGGCGAGCCGGAGGATCTCCTGCTGCCGCTCCGGTGCGTACATGTCCGCTCACCTCCGACTGATGCCCGAACGTGTGGTTTCAGTCGGAGGCTACGCCGGGATGTCCGAGAAGTAAACAGTTTCGGGCGCCATCCGGGCATGAACGGACTTCCGGTTGTTCCCGTACACGACAAGAGGGCCCGGTACCTCGGCGGGTACCGGGCCTCTCACCTCGGGCTTCAGGAGACGAGCGCGGGCTCCTTCTCCTCCGCCACGGGAAGCTCACCGGCCCCCTCCACGTGCTGCGCGGGCCGCTTCGGCAGCGCGAACATCAGCAGGAAGATGACGACCATGACCGCCGCGACCCACCCGAGGGCGTGCTGGAAGGCGTCCACGAAGGCCGGGCCGACCTGCTCCGGCCTCAGGTCGTCGCCGATCACCCCGAAGAACACGACCGACACCAGTCCGAGCCCCAGCGCGTTGCCCATCTGCTGCACGGTGTTGATGAGCCCGGACGCCGAACCGGCGTGCTCGCGCGGCACCTCCGACAGCACCGCGTCAGTGAGCGGCGCGACGATCAGCCCCATGCCGACGCCCATCACGACCAGGGGCAGCGCCATCTGCCACGAGCTGATCGCCATGCCGTACCGCTCGGCCTCCCCCAGGTAGAGCAGCACGCCCACCGCCATCAGCAGTGCACCGGCCTGGAGCACTCCGCGTCCGAAGCGCGGCACGAGCTTCTGAACCGACAGTCCGGCGGCCGTGGAGACGGCGATCGAGAACGGCACCCCGGTCAGCCCCGCCCGCAGCGGGCTCCAGCCGAGCCCGGTCTGCATGTAGAGCGTCCACACCAGGAAGAAGATGCCGAGCCCGATCCCGAACACGGTCTGCACCGCGATCCCGGCGGCGAAGCTCTTCACCTTGAACAGCGACAGCTCGACCAGCGGGGACCCGTCCCGCTCACCCTTGCGCTTCTCGTACGCCACCAGCGCCGCGAACACGAGGGGCGCGCCGGCCATCGACACGTATCCCCACACCGGCCAGTCCAGCTCCTCGCCGCGGGTCAGCGGGTAGAGCAGCATCAGCAGCCCGAGCACGACCATGGCCACACCCGCCAGGTCAAGCTTCAGCGCCCGCGGGGCCTTGGACTCGGTGATGAAACGGCTCCCGAGGACGAGCCCCATGATCCCGACCGGCAGGTTGATGAGGAAGATCGGCCGCCACTCCAGCCCGAAGAGGTTCCACTCGGTCAGCAGCGCCCCGAGCAGCGGACCGGAGACGGCCCCGAGCCCGACGACCGCGCCGAAGAGCCCGAACACCTTGCCCCGCTCGTGCGCCGGGAAGGTCGCGTGCACGATCGACAGGACCTGCGGGACCATCATCGCGGCCATGCCGCCCTGGAGGATCCGGGCCGCGACCAGCATCTCCGGGTTGGCGGCGAAGCCGCACAGCGCCGACGCGAGGGTGAACCCGCCGATGCCGACGAGGAACAGCCGCTTGCGCCCGTGGATGTCTCCGAGCCGCCCGCCGGTGATCAGCCCCGCGGCGAAGGCCAGGGCGTAACCGGCGGTGATCCACTGGATCTGGCTGACGGAGGCGCCGGAGTCCTGCCGGATGGACGGGATGGCGATGTTGACGATGGTGACGTCGACGAGGTCCATGAAGGCCGCGGTCATCACGATGGCGAGAGCGAACCAGCGACGCCGGTCGCCCGGGGCGGGCTGTGCGTCGAGGGTGCCCGGAAGGGTGGTCTCGGTGGAGGTCATGTCATCAAGCTATGACCCCACTAGGTCAGATCGTGTCCTACTTCTACGGCATCCTCGAACTCATGACGACGGACACCCCGGCACGGCTCCTGACGCTCCTCTCCCTCCTCCAGACGCCCCGCGAATGGCCCGGCGGCGAGCTCGCCGACCGGCTCGGGGTCTCCCGCCGCACGGTCCGGCGGGACATCGACCGCCTCCGCGAACTGGGTTATCCCGTCGAGGCGTCCAAGGGCTCCGACGGCGGCTACCGGCTGGTCGCGGGCAAGGCCATGCCCCCGCTCGTCCTCGACGACGAGGAGGCGGTCGCCATCGCCGTCGGCCTGCGGGCGGGCGCGGGGCACGCCGTCGAGGGCGTGGACGAGGCGTCCGTACGGGCGCTGGCGAAACTGGAACAGGTCCTGCCGTCCCGGCTGCGGCACCGCGTCTCCACCCTCCAGGCCGCGACGACTCCGCTGACCCACGGGGACGGAGCGAGCATCCCGACCGAGACGCTGACCGTGATGGCCTCGACGGTGGCCGGACACGAGCGGCTCCGCTTCGCCTACCGGACGAAGGACGGCGTCGAGTCCCGGCGGGTGGTGGAGCCCTACCGCCTGGTCTCCACCGGCCGCCGCTGGTACCTCGTCGCCTACGACCTCGACCGCGGCGACTGGCGGACCTTCCGGGTCGACCGGGTGAACGACCCCTTCGCCACGGGAGCGCGGTTCGCTCCGCGGGAGCTGCCGTCGGGGAGCGCGGCGGAGTACCTGCGGCAGTCGATGTACCGCCGTCAGGAGACCTACGAACTCGTCGTGACCTTCGAGGCCGACGTGTCGGTGGTGGGGCCCCGGGTGCCCGGATGGGTGGGGGTGCCGGAGCCGCTGGGCGAGGGACGGTGCCGGTTGCGGGCGTCGGTGGGGGACGCGGTGGAGTGGATGGCGGTGCGGCTGGCGATGACGGGGGTCGAATTCCGGGTGGAGGAACCACCGGAACTGGTGGAGGCGGTGCGGG
>NZ_LJBR01000546.1 GCF_001282115.1 Streptomyces sp. NRRL B-24085
GGGGCGGGGGCCGCGTGCAGGGGGACGTGGAAGTGGGCACGCCAGGGCGCCCCGTCGGGCAGGGCGTCGCCCGCGAGTGCCTCGCCGAGGTCGTCGGTGCCGCGCAGGCCCGCGGATGTGGCGGTGCGGGTCTGGTGCAGGAAGCGGGGTTCGTCGAAGGCGGCGAGTGCCTCGCGGACCTCGGGCAGGTGGGGGTGTTCGGCGTGCAGGGCGGCGGAGAGCTGGGACTTGACGACGGGGACGCGGGCCGCGGTGAGCGTGTCCAGGGCGGTGTGCGGGTCCTCGAAGGAGGTGGCGAGGTGGCAGGTGTCGACACAGATGCCGATGCGGTCGTGGGCGATCGCGGTGAGGGGGGCGATGGCGTCGGCGGTGGTCTCGACGACGCAGCCGGGTTCGGGTTCGAGGCCCACCCGGATGGAGCGGCCGGTCAGCTCCTGGAGGGCGTCGAGGCGTTCGGCGAGGGTGCGCAGGGCGGTGCGGGCCTTGTCGGCGCTGCCGTCGTCGTAGCGGGTGCGCCAGGCGAGCGGCAGGGTGGAGATGCTGCCCTCGGTGACGTCGTCGGGGAGGAGTCCGGTCAGGACCCGGGCCAGGGCGGCGGTGTGGTCGAGGCGTTCGGGGTCGGTCCAGTCCGGTCTGTAGACGCGGTACTTGACCTCCTGGGCACCGAAGCCCTCGTAGGGGAAGCCGTTGAGGGTGACCACTTCGAGGCCGCGGCGGTCGAGTTCGCAGCGCAGGTCCCGCAGCGCGGAGGGGTCGCTGACCAGGGCGTGGGCCGCGTCGCGGGCGAGCCACAGGCCGATGCCGAGGCGGTCGCGGCCGAGGCGGCGGCGGACGGGTTCGCAGTGGTCACGGAGCTGGGCGAGGACGCCGTCGAGGGTTTCCGCGGGGTGGACGTTGGTGCAGTAGGCGAGGTGGACGGTGGTGCCGTCGGGGTGGCGGAAGCGCATGGCTCACGCCTCCGTCTTCTGCGGGCCCCGGAGGATGGAGTTGCCCTCGTGGGTGGGGTCGGTGGCCGGCACGTCGAGGTCAAGGCGGCCGCTGAGTCCGTAGAAGGCGACGGGGTTGCGCCACAGCACTCGGTCGACGTCGTCCTCGGTGAAGCCCTCGGCGAGCATCAGGTCGCCGACCTTGCGGGTCTTGAGGGGGTCGCTGCGGCCCCAGTCGGCGGCGGAGTTCACCAGTACCCGGTCGGGGCCGTAGTCGCGCAGGATGGCCACCATGCGTTCCTCGTCCATCTTGGTGTCGGGATAGACGGAGAAGCCGAGCCAGCAGCCGCTGTCCTTGGCCTCCTTGACGGTGGTCTCGTTGAGGTGGTCGACCAGGACCCGGTCCGTCGGCAGGTCGGACTCACGGACGACGTCGAGGGTGCGGCGCAGGCCGGCGAGCTTGTCGCGGTGCGGGGTGTGGACGAGGGCGGGCAGTCGGTGGTCGGCGGCGAGCTGGAGCTGGGCGGCGAGGGCGGTGTCCTCGGCGGGGGTCATGGAGTCGTAGCCGATCTCGCCGACGGCGACGACCTGGTCCTTGACGAGATAGCGGGGCAGTTCGTCGAGGACGGGCAGGCAGCGCGGGTCGTTGGCCTCCTTGGGGTTGAGCGCGAGGGTGCAGTGGTGGGCGATGCCGTACTGGGCGGCGCGGAAGGGCTCCCAGCCGAGCAGGGAGTCGAAGTAGTCGAGGAAGGAGGCGGGAGAGGTGCGGGGCTGGCCCAGCCAGAAGGACGGTTCCACCACGGCCCGCACGCCGGCGGTGTGCATGGCCTGGTAGTCGTCGGTGGTCCGGGAGGTCATGTGGATGTGGGGGTCGAAGATGCGCATCAGGACTCCTTGCCATGGGTGCCGTCCGCGCGGTGGGGGCCGTGGTCGGCGGCCGGCGCGGGTGGGGTGGCGGTGGGGTCGGTCAGGGTCAGGACGCGGTGCAGGTCCTCCGGCACGGGACGGCCCGCGGCGGTGCGTTCGGCGGCGTAGTCGCCGAGCATGCGGGCCAGTTCGCCGTCCCCGTGGGCCCGTCGGTGCAGGTCGGCCACCTCGGCGACGGGCACGCCGGTGAACAGGCACTTCAGGAC
>NZ_LJBR01000547.1 GCF_001282115.1 Streptomyces sp. NRRL B-24085
AGGCCAGACCGATCCCGGGGAGGGCGGGCAGGGTCCACATGTCCTGGCCGGCCAGGAGCCGGGCCTTGGCGTCCAGGTCCAGCCGGGCCAGTGCCGCTTCGACGGCCGCCTCGCGGGCCTGGTCGGCGGGGGTGATGCCCTCGGGTCCCTCGGGTGCCGCCATGGCGGTGCCTCCTCGTTGAAGTCCGTGCGGTCCCCTCATCGTGCATCGGTTACCTGGCGAGCGGTAGGTTTCGTTATCCTGACGTTACATTCACTGGGGCGGCATGTCGTACGGTGACGCCATGAGCGCCAGGACCAGAAGTGAGGAGCGCCGGGCCGAGATCGTCCGGGCGGCCCTGGAGGTCATCGCCGAGCGCGGTTACCGGGGCGCGAGCCTGGCCGCGGTGGCCGAGCGGGTCGGGCTGACCCAGCAGGGGCTGCTGCACCACTTCCCGACCAAGGACGCGCTGCTGGTCGCGGTGCTGGAGGAGCGGGACAAGTGGGACGCCGTGCCGAACGGCACCTGGCGGGTCGACCTGCTCGCCTCGCTCGTCGAGTACAACGCGATGCGGCCCGGCATCATCCAGACCTTCTCGGCACTGCTCGGCGAGAGCGTGACGGAGGGGCATCCGGCACGGGAGTACTTCACCGACCGCTACACCCGGGTGCGGGAATCGATGGCGGTGGCGCTGCGCGCGGAGTACGGCGACCGGCTCCCCGGCGGACTGAGCCCGGAACGCACCGCGCCGCTGCTGGTCGCGGTCATGGACGGCCTCCAGTACCAGTGGCTGCTGGACCCGGAGTCGGTGGACATGCCGGGGGCGTTCCGGGACTTCCTGCGACTGCTGGGTGAGCCGGTGGACTGAGGCTCACCGGCCCCGGACGACGGCGGGAGCCTTGCCGAGCGCACACACGCCCAGGTCGGCTGCCGTCACGGGTCTGGTCACCCGCCCGCGGACACCGCCGCCACGACTTCGACCTCGATCAGCGCCTCCGGCCTGAACAGCCGCGGCACCTCGAAGGTCATGCTGGTGGGCGGGGTGCCGGTCAGGAACTCGCGGCGTACGGCGCCGTACTGGTCCAGCTCCGAGATGTCCGTGAGGTAGGTGCGGATGTTGATGACGTCGGCCAGGCTCGCCCCGTGGGCCTCCAGCAGCGCGGCGAGGGTCTCGAAGACGCCCCGGGACTGCTCGGCGAGCGTGGCGCCCTCGGCGATCTGGCCGGAGACGAACAACAGGGCGCCGCCGTCGGCCTGTTCGACGCGGGCGACCTGGGAGTAATAGGGGCTCAGGGGCTGGGGCGCGTCGGCGGGGTTGTCCAGGGTGATCTGCATGCCGTCGACGCTAGGACCGCCCTTGCGATGCGACAAGCGAATGTCCAGCATGGCTGCCATGCCGAACCCGCATCACAAGGATCTGCCTCCCGACCTCGCCACCGTCTGGCTGCGGGTCTTCCTGGAGGTCGCCCGGCACGAGTCGTTCACCGTGGCCGCGCGCACCCTGGGCTGGACGCAGTCCGCGGTGTCCCGGCAGATCTCCTCGCTGGAGGGGGCGTTGGGCGGGGCGCCGCTGTTCGACCGGCTGCCGCGGGGTGTCCGGCTTACGGAGGCGGGGCGGGTGCTCGTGCCGTACGCGCAGACCGTCACCGGGGCGCTTCAGGGGGCCGCGCGCGAGTTGGCGGCGCTGCGTGAACTGACCGGCGGGCACCTGCGGTTCGGGGCGTTCCCGACCGCCGACGCGGCCCTCGTCCCGCACGCCCTCGGCGTCTTCCGCACCCGTCATCCGGGCGTGCGGGTCTCCCGCGAGGAGGGCCTCACCCCGTCGTTGCTGGACCGGCTGACCGAGGGACGGCTGGACCTCGCGGTGGTCTCCACAACCGGCGGGGCGCCGCTGTCGGCGTACGAGGTGAGCCATCTGCTCGACGAGTCGCTGTATGTCGCCGTCCCGGCCGGGCATCCGCTGGCCGGTGCGGGCGGTGGGCCGGTGCGGCTCGGGCGGCTCGCGGACGCCGACTGGATCTCCGGCAGCCCGCGCCCCGAGGGGACGCTCCTCGACGCGGCCCTGCGGCAGGGCTTCCGGCCGCGGATCGCGCACGTCGTCGGCGAGTGGACCGCCAAGCAGGGGTACGTAGCCGCCGGGCTCGGGGTGACGCTGGTCCCGGCGCTCGCCGCGGGGTCCGTGCGGCCGGACGTCGTCCTGCTCCCGGTGCTCGACGAGGGGGCTCCGGCGCGGGCGGTGTACGCGGCGACGCCGCGCGGGCGGTCGTCCTCGCCGGCCGTGGCGGCGTTCGTCGGGGCGCTGCGGGAGGCGGCGGGCCGGATCCCCCGTACGTCACTCCCCATGGCGTAGACCACTCCCGTCACGCGATACTGCCGTGGTCCGGCACCACTCGCGCCCCACAGCGACGGAAGGACCTGAACTCCCTTGATACGTCTACGCGTTCGGATCGGCGTACCCGGATTCACGCTGCTGGCCCTGCTGGCGGGGCCGTCGGTCGCCATGAGCCCGGCGGCGGCCGCGACCGCGCCCTCGCCCACGGTGGAGGAGCGGCGGCTCGACCAGGCCGTGCCGCGGGAGATCCTCGAACGGTCCGGATTCGACGCCGTGCCGGTGTGTTTCACACGGGCGCTCGGGTCGGCGCGTTCCTACGCGCAGGCACGGCAGGTCGTCGTACGGCAGGGGGCCGCGCTGTGGAAGCGGGCCGTGGACCGCGCGCAGGGGCGGGGACCGGCCGCCGGGGACCTGAGCCGGGACGACGACCGGCCCCTGTACTGGGCGCGGCTGGGCATGACCCGCGCGGTGCGGACCTGGGAACCGTCGTTCGGGCTGTCGGAGGAGCAACGGGCCGCTCTGCTGGACGAGTTGGAGCGAACGTCGCGGGGGCAGACGGCGGTGCGGTATCCGGGCGGTGAGCGGCTGAAGCGGGTGCTCGTCACCGGGTTCGACCCGTTCACGCTGGACCGGGACATACGGATCTCGAATCCGTCCGGTGCCACCGCGCTGGCCCTCGACGGGACGGTGATCGAGACGGCGGACGGGCCGGCGCGGGTGGAGACCGTCGTGTTCCCGGTGCGGTGGCAGGACTTCACCGACCGGACGGTGGAGCGGGCGCTGCGGCCGTATCTGAAGAAGGTGGACCTGTTCACGACCGTGAGCCAGGGGCGGGTGGGCCGGTTCGACGTCGAGCGGACCAACGGGGCCTGGCGGGGCGGGTTCCCGGACAACGACACCATCGGGGTGACGGGGACGGTCCCGGTCGACGATCCGGCCTCGCAGCCGCAGTGGACGACGACCACGCTGCCGTACCGGGCGATCGTGGACGCGGAGACCGGGCGCTTCCCCGTCTACGACAACACCAGCGTGACCGAGATCCCGGCGGGAGGGACGCAGCCGGTCGTCCGTCCGGACGGGCCGACCCCGGGGTCCACGGCGAGGGCGGGCGGTGGCGGGGACTACCTGTCCAACGAGATCGCGTACCGCGCCACGCTGCTGCGGGACCGGCTCGGGCTGCACGACGTCCTGCCGGGCGGCCATGTGCACACGCCGGTGCTGCAGTTCGGGGCGGGGAACACGGATCCGGCGACGGGGACGGTGACCGATCCGGAGTTCGTGCGCAACCGGCTGGACATCATCGCGCAGGTGCGGGCGATTCTGGCGGTGGCGGTGGAGCAGGCCACTTGAGGCAGACCGCCGTCTCGGTGAAGCCCAGCCGGCGGTAGAAGCCGGCGGCCCTGCGCGTCGGCACGGTGATCTCCACGTCCTGGGCGTGCCGCGCGCGGGCCTGCACGGCCCGGACGAGCCGGGAGCCCGTGCCGTGGCCGCGCAGGGGTACGTCCACGGCGAGTTCCAGGAGTTCCAGGACGGTGCCCCCGGCGAACAGGGTCGGCAGCCGGGCCGCGTAGGCGTAGCCGACGACCCGCGTGCCGTGCTCGGCGACCAGGAACTCGGCCCGGTCCTCGGCGGCCGCCCGGAGGACCTGGGGGAAGGTGACGGTCTCGTAGCGGGTGCGGTCGGGACGGTAGGTGGTGGCGAGGTCGCACAGGAGCCGGAAGACCGCGTCCGCGTCCGTGTGCGTCGCCGGGCGGATCGTGGGCTCAGGCGCCGAGTTCACCGGACACGGCTTCCCCGTCCGGCTCGTCGCGCTCCTCGTCCCCGTCCCGCGTCTCCTCCCCCAGCAGGTCCCGGGCCATCAGGGTGGCTCCCGCCACCGCGCCCGGCATCAGGAACACCGCGACGAAGGGGACCAGGAAGGACAGGCCGAGCGGGGTGCCGAAGCCCCAGACGAGGGTCTTGCGGGAGCGCAGCAGGGCCAGGCGGGCGCGGAGTTCCACGCCCCGGCGCTGGAGGGCCACCGCGGTGAGCTCCTCGGTGAGGAAGAAACCGGTCACGAAGAAGCCGATCACCGGGATCGCGGTCTGCCCGACGACAGGCACGAAGCCGAGGGCGAAGAGCAGGACCGCCCACAGGGCCGCCCGTACCACGATGCGCAGGCTGTCCCTGGCCGAGATCCACAGTTCGCGCCAGAGCGGCAGACCCGACTCGGGGGCCGTGCCGTCCGGGGAGACGTCCCGGTCCACCTTCTCGGAGAGGTTCTCGTAGAAGGGCTGGCCGATGAGGAGGGTGACCGCGGTGAACGTCAGGACCGCGAGGAGCAGGGCCAGCGCGAACAGGACCGCCGTGAGGAAGCCGCGGAACAGGCCCTGCCAGGGGCTGGACCAGTCGTCGGCGAAGGGGGTCGCCCAGGACACCCCGTCCTCGCCCCAGGCCGCCAGCGCCACCAGTGCCGCCACGTACAGCACCAGGGTGATCAGGCCGGGAACCAGCCCGAAGCCGTACTGCTTGCCGTGCCGGGCCACCCACCGCTGGCCCTTCAGGAGATAGTGGAAACCCGCCCCGAGATCACGCATGTCCCGCACCCTATCGGGTGACTCCCGGGCCGCGGAGACGGCCGCGGGCCCGGTCCGGGCGCCCGAGTTGCGCCGTCCGGGGCATCCGCGCCACCAACTCCCTCTTGTTGCGGTTGAGTCGAACAGGTACATCTCGCCGTACCGATCTCAGGAAGCCCCGGAGGAGGTACGCGTGCTCACCACGAGAACCGTTCCTGCGAGACCCGTCCTGCTCATCGCCCTCGCCGGCTCGCTGCTGCTCACCCCGACCGGCGCGAGCGCCGACCCCGAGCCCCCCACCCGCGAGCGCGCCCACGACCAGGGCCTGGCCCGGGCCCCGGAGAGCGCCGCCCGGCGGTCGCTCACCGCCCCCGTCACCGGCCTCTCCGACACCACCCGCGGCTATCCCCGCGAGCAGGTCCTCACCCCCGACCCCGAGAACCCGGCCGACCGGTCCGTGAAGCTGGGCCTCACGCCGTACCACGCGATCGCGCCGCGGCTCAACGCCCTTCAGCGGCTGGGCGACCGGGTGAGCGTGGAGGTCGCCGGGCGTTCGGCGGGCGGGCACCGGCTCTACCTCGTCACCGTGACCGCCCCGGAGACCACCGCCCAGGCCCGCGTCCAGGAGCGGATGCGCGAGCTCATCGAGAACGCGCCCGCGACCGCCGCCGAGTCCCGTGAGATCAGGGCGGGTTACAAGGCGCCGGTGTTCTTCAACAACAACATCCACGGCAACGAGTGGGAGGGTACGGACGCCTCCCTGAAGATCATCGAACGGCTCGCCACGGCCCAGGACAGGCGCACCAGGGACCTGCTCGCCCACTCCCGGCTGTACTTAAACATCACCGCCAACCCCGACGGCCGGATCGCCGGCACCCGGGCGAACGCCAACGGCTTCGACCTGAACCGGGACTTCGTGACCGCCTCGCAGCCCGAGACCCGGGCGATGCGGCAGATCGAGATCGACAAGCAGCCGGCCGTCATGCTCGACCTGCATGGTTACGTCAACGGCACGCTCATCGAGCCCACCACTCCCCCGCACGGCGAGAACTACGAGTACGACCTCTTTCTGAAGAACACCTACGCCAACGCGCTCGGCATGGAGGCCGCCGTCAACGGCCTCGGCCACACGCCCGCGAAGGACGGTGTCGAGCCCGCGCAGATCCCCTTCCGGGACCAGGAAGAGGGCTGGGACGACTGGCCGCCGATCTTCACCCCGCAGTACGCGGCCTTCCACGGCACGGTCGCCGCGCACACGGTGGAGATCCCGCTGGCCGTCAACAACTCCCTCTACGACAGCCTGCCGGTGGCGGAGCTGCGGCGGCGGTCCGCGATCAACACGGCTGTCGCGGGGGCGGCCATCACGGCGACCCTCGACTTCGTGCGGGAGCGGCGGACCTCGCTGATCGCCGACCAGATCGAGGTGTTCCGGCGCGGGGCGGCGGGGGCCGCCCAGGTGCCGGTGTCCGAGGAGACGGTCCCCGGGGTGCCGGGCATCGGGCCCGAGGACGTGTACACCACCAGGTTCCCGCGCGCCTACGTGATCCCGGCGGGCTCGACCGCGGCCGCCCGTCTCGTCGACCACCTCCTCGCCGACGACGTCCGCGTCGACCGCGCGAGCCGTGAGCTGCGGCTCGGCGGACGGACGTACCCGAGGGGCACGTATGTCGTCGACATGCGCCAGCCGAAGCGGGGCCTGGCGAACGCGCTGCTCGCCGACGGCCGGGACATCAGCGACAAGGTCTCGGTGATGTACGACATCTCGGGCTGGAGCCTGGGCCGGCTGTGGGGGGCCACCGTCACGCCGGTGCCGTCCGGGAGCCTGGCCGGTGCGGCCCTGCGGCCCGTCACGGCCGCCGCGCCCGTCGGGTCCGTCGCCCCGCGCGGCGACCTGCGGCTGCGGCTGACCGACCCGCGGGAGATCGCGGCCCTCAACTCGCTGCTCCAGCAGGGGGTTGCGGTACGGCGGGCCGCCGACGGGAGTGTAATCGTGCCCGCGTCGGCGCGGACCCTCGCCGCCGAGGCCGCCCGCACCTACGACGTGGTGTTCGGCGCGACGCGGCAGAAGGGCACGGCCGCGCTGCGGCGCACCCGGGTGGCCGCGGCCGTGACCTCCGGCGAGCTGTTCGCGCTGCGGGAGATGAACTTCGAGGTCACGCCGGTCTCGACGGCCGTCCTGAACGCCGGTTTCGACTGGTCGTCGGTGGACGTGCTGTTCGTGTCGGCGGGTCTTGACCGCGACGACCTCACCAGCGGCGCCCGGACGGCCCTGGACGCCTTCCTGGGCGCCGGGCACGGGCTCGTCGGACGCGGGACCATCGGGGCCGCGCTGAGCGCGGACACCGGGCTGCTGGCGGCGAAGCCGGTGGAGGGCAACGGCGACGCCAACGGCGTGGTGCGCGTGGTGAGTTCGGGTCCGGTGACGGCCGGGGCCCCGGCGCACGGCTTCGTCTACGCGCCGGTCTGGTTCACCGACCTCGGGCCGGGGGTGCGTGTCGAGCAGCGGTACGCCACCGGGAACCCGCTGGTCTCCGGGCACTGGCGGCCCCTGCCGGACGGCTCGGGCGGTCCCGCCGCCGCGGCCGGACGGGCCTCGGTCGTCAGTGGCCCGCAAGCCGTCCTGTTCGGCACCGAGCCACTCTTCCGGGATCACCCCAAGGGGGAGTTCGCCCAGGTCGGACGGGCGTTGTTCACCATGGCGCACGCGAGCAGCGGCTGAGGTTGAGGAGAGCGGATGACGCAGGAGATCCACGGCACCGTCGCCGACGGCTTCGAGGCGGTGCGCGAGGAGTTCGCCGCTTTCGTGTCGGGCGAACGACCAGACTACGAGGGGCAGTTGAGCGCGTACGTGCACGGCAGGCGGGTGGTCGACCTGTGGGCCGGCGAGGGCGCGGGACCGGACTCCCTGTACGGCGTGTTCTCGTCGACCAAGGGGGCCGCCCATCTGGTGGTCGCGCTCCTCGTCCAGGAGGGCACGCTGGAGCTTGACCGCAAAGTCACCTACTACTGGCCGGAGTTCGGCGCGGAGGGCAAGGGTCAGCTCACCCTGCGGGACCTGCTGGCGCACCGGGCCGGGGTGGTGGGGCTGGACGCCGGGTTCAGCGCGCAGGAGCTGGCGGACGACCGGGCGATGGCGGAACGGCTCGCGGACCAGAAGCCGTTCTGGCGCCCCGGCACGGCCTTCGGCTACCACGCGCTCGTGATCGGCGCGCTGACCGGCGAGATCGTACGGCGGGCCACGGGCCGCACGCTCCAGGAGGTGTACGAGGAGCGGATCCGGACGCCGTACGGGCTGGACTTCCACCTGGGGCTGCCCGAGGCCCTGGAACCCCGTTACCGCTCCGTGCAGCCGATGGCGCCGACGGCCACGCAGCAGGCCCTGCTGGACGCCCTGCCGACGGGTCCGCACACCCTGGCCGCGATCGCCTTCAACCAGCAGGCGCCGGACCCGGGCGACCTGGCCGGCTACGCCAACTCCCGTGCCGTGCGCGCGAAGGGGCCGGCGTCGGCGGGCGGAGTGGCCGCCGCACGCGGGCTGGCCGGGATGTACGCGGCGGCGATCAGCGAAGTGGCCGACCGGCCGCCCCTGCTGAAGCCGGACACGATCGCGGAGGTGGGGCAGATCCACTCCGCCGGCTACGACCTGGTGGCCCGTGCCCACAGGTCGTACGGCCTGGGCTTCCAGGCCACGGCCGACATGTGGCACCCCTACCTGGGCGCCGGTTCCTTCGGCCACAGCGGCGCCGGCGGCTCCCAGGCCTTCGCCGACCCGCGCAGCGGACTGGCCTACGGCTACACCCGGCGCCGGATGGCGTTCCCGGGAGGGGCGGCGCCGGAGAACGAGCGGTTCGTGCGGGCCGTGCACCGGGCCGCCCTGGCGGTGTGACGGGAACGGAGGCGGCACCCCACGTCCAGGGGTGCCGCCTCCGCCTCGTGCGACCCACGGGCTCCGTCAGACGAGCGTCACGGAGATGTTCCCGCGGGTCGCCTTCGAGTACGGGCAGACCTGGTGGGCCTTCTCAAGGAGGGCCCGGGCGGTCCCGGTGTCGACGTTCGGGATGGCCGCCGAGATCTCGACGATCAGGCCGAAACCGTCGGCGTTCCTGCCCAGGCCGACCTTCGCGGTGACCGTCGAGCCGGAGATGTCGGCCTTCTCCTGGCGGGCGACGACGCCCAGGGCGCCCTGGAAGCAGGCGCTGTAACCGGCCGCGAAGAGCTGCTCGGGGTTGGTGCCCTTGCCGCTGCCGCCCATCTCCTCGGGCGGGTTGACGACCAGGTCGAGCCTGCCGTCGTCGGTGGCGACACGGCCGTCGCGGCCGTTCTCGGCGGTGGCGACGGCCGTGTAGAGGACATCGGTCTGCTGGATGGACATGCGGTTGTCTTCCTCCTCGGTCCACCGCGACTCGCGCCCACGATCGACGGCGGGATTCGGAAAGAAGTTACCGCATGCCGGAAATCCAGCACAGGGGTCAGAGCTTGACGATCATCTTTCCGGTGTTGTCGCCGCGCAGGACCCCGAGGAACGCCTCCAGGTTGTTCTCGATGCCCTCGACGACCGTCTCGCGGTACTTGAGCCGCCCCGACGCCACCCACGGGCCGACCTCGGCGACGAACTCCGGCTGGAGGTCATAGTGGTCGCCGACCAGGAAGCCCTCGATGCGGCCGCGGGTCTGGATCAGCCGGGCGAGGTTGCGCGGGCCGGGGGCCGCCTCGGTGTTGTTGTACACGGAGATCATGCCGCAGACCGCGATCCGGCCGCCCTGGTTGAGGGAGCCGATGGCGGCCTCCAGGTGGTCGCCGCCGACGTTGTCGAAGTAGACGTCGACACCGTCCGGGGCGGCCTCGCGGAGCTGGTCGCTGACCTTGCCGTTCTTGTAGTTGAAGGCCGCGTCGAAGCCGTACTCCTCGACCAGCAGCTTGACCTTCTCGTCCGAGCCGGCCGAGCCGATGACCCGGGAGGCGCCCTTGAGCTTGGCGATCTGCCCGACCTGGCTGCCGACGGCACCGGCGGCACCGGAGACGAAGACCGAGTCGCCCTCCTTGAAGGAGGCGGTGCGCAGGAGACCGGCGTAGGCGGTGAGACCGGTCATGCCGAGGACACCGAGGTACGTCGACAGGGGGGCCGCGTCGGCGTCCACCTTGACGGCGTGCTTGGCGTCCATGACCGCGTGCTCGCGCCAGCCGAAGAAGTGCAGGACGTGGTCGCCGACGGCGATGCCCTCGGCGTTGGACTCGACGACCTCGCCGACCGCCCCGCCCTGCATGACCTTGCCGAGCTCGAAGGGCGCGGTGTAGGACTTCGCGGCGCTCATCCGGCCGCGCATGTACGGGTCGACCGAGAGGTACTTGTTGCGGACCAGCACCTGGCCCTCGCCGGGGGTCGGCACCTCCGTCTCGACCAGGGCGAAGTCCTCGGGCTTCGGCCAGCCGACCGGGCGGGAGACGAGGTGCCATTCGCGGTTGATCATGATGCCTGCGACCTTTCCATTTACTTCAGTGCCTTAAACAACCATGCTCCTGAATATTTCAGGTTGTCAAGTAAAGGGGTATCCTGGAGCCCATGCCCACTCCTCACAAGACCCGGCCCGACGCGCTCACCATGGAAGTGGTGGAGCTCATCGGGGACGTGGTGGCCCGCTTCTACTCGGACTACGAGGACGCGGCCGCGGAGCACGCCCTCACGGGGGCGCAGGCGCGGCTGCTGAGTCTGCTCTCCCTGGAGCCGCTGCCCATGCGCAGACTGGCCCAGAAACTGAAGTGCGAGCCGTCGAACGTCACGGGGATAGTGGACCGGCTGGAGACGCGCGGACTGGTGGAACGGCGACCCGACCCCGCGGACCGCCGGGTCAAGGTGGCGGCGGCGACGGAGGCGGGACTCCAGGTGGCCCGGGAACTCCGCGAGGGCCTCCGGTTCGCCCGCGAGCCACTGGCGGGGCTGTCCCAGGGCGAGCGGGAGTCACTGCGGGACCTGCTGCGGCGGATGCGGGACGCGTGACCGGGGCACCCACCGCGGCCCCGGGTCGTACCCGCCGGACGCCGCTGCGGGGGCGGGCGGCTAGGGCCTGTCTGACAATTCCGTCTGCCTCGCGACGCCATGCACGCCCTCCGGGCGACGACGGGAATTGTCAGACAGGCCCTAGCGGCCCTTGCGCACCAGGTCGGTGATGCGCTCACCCTCGCCGATCGTGAGCGGACCGGCCCCCTCGGTGGTGTCACCGACGCCCAGCGCGGCCGCCAGGGTCCGGCCGTGCAGGTCGAGGGTGGCCTCGGTCAGCGTGCTGAGTTCGGCCACCGCGGCGCGGGCGCGGGCCCACCCGGTCAGGCCGATGCCCGCGGCGATCAGCACGGCGGGCCACCACACCGCGGTGAGCAGCAGGTAGGGCACGGCCCAGGTGCCGGTGGCGACCGCGGCGGCGAACGCCGAGTGCGCGGCAGTGAGATCGGCCCGCGCGGTGTCGGGGAGCACCAGCCAGAGGCGGGACCAGCCGTAGGCCAGGTCGAGTCCGTAGCGGTGGTGGGCGATGGACTCCACGGCGTGGATCCGGTCGCCCATCCAGGTCGGCCTGCCCGGCTCGGCCATGGACAGTCGGGTGATGCGCTGGGCCACGGCGTCGATCCGGTCCTGCCGCTCACGGGTGCGCACGGCCGGGTTCACGGCTTCGAGCGCCCGGCGTTCCTCGACGAGCCGGTACCACCGTGCCCGCCGGCGTGCCGTGCGCGCCGCCGCGACCGGGGCGAAGGGGCGGGGCCACGGTCCCAGCCAGATCCGTCGGGTGACCGCGGCCAGTGTCTGCACGACGAAGCCCGTGCCGGAGGCGGCCGCCAGCACGGCCACGACGAGCAGTGCCTGTGCGCCGCTCGGCTGGCCGGCGATCTCGGTCATGGTGTGCTCGGCCCGTCGGGTCAGCAGCGCGGCGTTCCACGCGTCGGCCTGGCCGAGGTTGACGGACAGCCACACCGCGCCGAGGAAGAACGCGCCGGGCAGCACGAGCAGGCTGATCCACCGGTCGGCCAAGGTCTTGGCCAACTGCTGGAGGAATCCGCCCACTTGAGCTACCCCCGCGCCATGGGCCGGCCCATGACCGCGCAGCGCGGGAGGGCACCCGCGGGCGGCGGCACCGCCGTCCGGTCGCAGGCGCCGTCAGGGCAGCGGAAGTTCTCCGCTCGGGCGGTCCCCGGCCCGGCTCCCGGCAGTCCCGTGGCGAGCGTGCGCAGGGTGGTCTCGCGGTCGGTGTGCAGCAGTTCGCCCAGCAGGGCGAGCACCGGGCGCCGGGCCCGCGCCTCGGCCGCGATCCGTTCCAGCAGTTCCTGACGTGCCGCGGTGTGGAGCCTCGTCTCGCCGATCAGCGCGTCGAACTCCTTGCACAGCGTGGTCAGGGCCGCTCGTTCGGCGTCCACCACGGCTCCCCCTTCCGTCAGTCGGCCGATAGTCTCATGGTCGATGAGCTCCGACCACCGGCTTGATCCGGAGCAGTTGAACCAGCAGGCGGTCGACCTTCTGGACCGGGCCACCCGAGCCGGTGACACGACCCTGCTGGCCCGTTGTGTCCCGTTGTTCCGGAGCATCCTCGCCCTGACCCCGCCGCACCATCCGTACCGTGCCACCCGTCTGTACAACCTCGCCGAGACCCACCGGGCGCTGTACGCGCTGACGGGACGGGAGGAGGACGCCGAGCAGTCGATCGACGTCGGGCGACAGGCCGTGGCCGCCCTCCGGGCCGGCGACCCGAACGCCGCGCTGATCCTGGGCAACCTCGCCGTCACCCATCTGCTGCGGTTCCGGCGGGCCGGGCACCCCGACGACCTGTACGGGGTGGTCGAGTTCGCGGAGCGGGCCGTCCTCGCGAACGCCGGCGATCCGAACCTGGCGTTCCATCTGGCCACGCTCGGCACGGGCCTCCTGATGCGGTTCCTGCGGACCGGGCACCCCGCCGACCTGGACCGGGCGGTGAGCGCGGACGAGCGCGCCACGGTCGTCGCCCCCGCCGGGTCCCCGCACCTGCCGGTCATCCTGACCGACCTCGCCTCGGGCTATGTCCTGCGTTTCGAGAGGACCGGGCACCGCACGGACCTGGACCGCTCCCTCGATATCGGCGAGCGCGCGCTGGCCGTCACCCTCGACGGCTCCCTCGACCGGTCGACCGTCCTGACCAACCTCGCCACAGGCCATCTGCGGCGCTTCGAGGCGACCGGGCACCGCACGGATCTCGACCGCTCCCTCGACACCGGCGAACAGGCGCTCACCGCCCTGCCCGCCGACTCCCCGCACCGGTCGACCGTCCTGACCAACCTCGCCACGGGTCACCTGCGGCGCTTCGAGGCGACCGGGCACCTCGCGGACCTCGACCGCTCCCTCCACACCGGCGAACAGGCCCTCACCGCCCTGCCCGCCGACTCCCCGCACCGGTCGACCGTCCTGACCAACCTCGGCACCGCCTCCTGGGCACGGTTCGACCGGGCGGGGCGGCAGGCGGACCTGGACCGTGCCATCGCGTTCGGGGAACGAGCCGTCTCCGACGCCGGCAACCCGTTCCGGGTGACCGCCCTGTCCAACCTCGCCGTCGCCCACCACGCCCGCTTCCAGCGGACCGGGAACCTGACGGACCTGGACCGCGCCATCGACCACCACGAACAGGCCGTGGCCGCCGCCCCGGACGACGCCCCCGACGGGGCGGCCTACCTGTCCAACCTCGGCATGGCGTACCACGCGCGGTTCGAACGGCTCGGCGACCCGGCCGACCTGGACCGGGCCATCCGCCACCTGGGGCGTGCCGTCGCCACGGCACCCGAGGGGTACCGCCAGGCCACGACGTTCCTGTCCAACCTCGGTGTCGCGTACCACACACGGTTCGAACGACTGGGGGACGTGGCCGACCTGGACCGGGCCGTCGACCACTACGAACGGGCCGTCGCCGCCACACCCACCGACCACCCGGAGCGCGGCCTGCGCCTGTCCAACCTCGGTACCGCGTACGACGCGCGCTTCGACCGGACCGCGAACCCGGCCGACGTGCACCGGGCCGTCGAGTACCTGCACAGGGCCGTCACCGCGACACCGGCCGACCACCCGCTCCGCGCGACCGCCCTGAACAACCTCGCGGCGGCCCTGCGGAGCCGGTTCGCACTTCTGGGGGACGTGGCCGATCTGGACCTGGCCGTCGCGCACCAGGAACAGGCCGTGGCCGACACACCCACCGACCACCCGGATCTCGCGTACCGCCTGTCGAACCTCGGTCTCGCCCACTGGTCCCGGTTCGCCCGCACCGGGGAGCCGGCCGACATGGACGCCGCCATCGACGCCGGCAGACGCGCGGTGACCGCCACTCCGGACGACCATCCGGACCGGGCGATGCACCTGAACAACCTCGGCAGCACCCTCAGCCAACGGTTCTGGCACAACGGCAGCCTGCACGATCTGGACCGGGCCCTCGCCCACCACGAACAGGCCCTGGCCGCGACACCGGCCGACCACCCGGCCCGCGCCATGTACCTGAACGGCCTCGGGATCGCCTACCAGGACCGGTCCCAGCGCAGCCGCGCGGCGGCCGACTTCGACCGCGCCGTCGACCTCGCACTCCTGGCGGTCGCGGCCACGCCCGCGGACCATCCCGACCGCGCGCTGCGCCTGTTCAACCTCGCGCGGGCCCACCAGAAGCGGTACGAGCACGCGGGCGACCCGGTCGACCTGGACCGCTTCGTCGAGCTGGCGCGGGAGACGACCGCCGCGGTCCCGGCCGGCCATCCGGACCGCACGCGATACCTGGTCGGCCTCGGCCACGCCTACCGGCTGCGGTTCCAGCGGACCGGCAACACAGCCGACCTCGACCGGGCGGTCGACACCGTGGAGGAGGCGCTCACGGCCACCCCCGGCGACCAGCCCAACCGGGCCGCACGCGTCTACCTCCTCGCGACCTGCTACCAACGGCGGTGGAACAGCGCCGGCACCCTCGACCGGTCGCGGATCGCCCGGCTCGCCCAGGACGCGCTCGCGGCCACGACGTCACCCCCGCTGGACCGGGTCCGCGCCTGCTGGGCGGTAGGACGGCTCGCCTACCTGCTGGACGAACCGCGCACCGCCAGGCTGCTGTACGACACGGCGGTGGAGCTGCTGCCGTCGGTCGCGGCGCGGGAGACCTCGGCGGCGGACCACGAGTACCGCCTCGGCGCCAACCACGGACTGGTCGGCGAGACGATCGCCGTGCACTGTGCCCTCGACGATCCGGGCGGCGCGGTCCAGGCCGGTGAGCTGGGCCGGTCGATCCTGCTGGCGTCCCGGCTGGCGCTGCGGACGCCCCTCGCGGACCTGGAGGCCGAACACCCCGCCCTGGCCCGCCGGTTGAGCCGTGTCCGCGACGCCCTCAACGCGCCGGACCCCCCGGCCATGGCCACGGCCGACGACGGCCAGGACATCGACCACGTGGACCGGCGCAGAAGGCTGTGGTCCGAGCACGACGCCGTCCTGACGGAGATCCGCCGGTTGCCGGGCCTGGAGCGGTTCCTGCTCCCGCCGACGTGGGACGAGCTGCGTCCGGCCGCCACCGGCGGGGCGGTCGTACTGCTCAACGCGGGGCTGCAGAGGTGCGACGGCATCGTCGTCACCGCCGAGGGTCCGCCGCTGCTGGTACCGCTGCCCGACCTGCGACTGGCCGACGTCGAGGCCTGGGCCGTGGAGCTGACGGAGGCGACGCACGACGCCGGGACGTTCACCGGCGAGCTGCGCCGGCAGCGGGTGCTGACGGAGCTGCTCGGCAGGCTGTGGGACAGGGCCGTGGAGCCGGTCCTCGACGCGGTCGGACACCGGCTCGGTACCGAGGACGGCGTGCTCCCCCGCGTGTGGTGGATGCCGACCGGGCCGCTCGCGCTGCTGCCGCTGCACGCGGCCGGGCACCCCGGCGGGCCCGGCGCGCTCGACCGGGTGGTCTCGTCCTACACGCCCACGCTGCGGGCCCTGGCCCGTGCGCAGGGACGTCCGGCCGCGACGGCCCTGCGCCGGCTCACCGTCGCCCTCGACCGGACCCCGGGCCTGCCGGACCTGCCGGCGACCGCCGCCGAGGCGGCGAGCCTGCACGCGGCCCGTCCGGACATGCCGTTGCTCACCAACGAGCAGGCCACCGCCGCCCGGGTGACCGGAGCGCTGTCCGAGGCGAGTTGGGCGCACTTCGCCTGCCACGCCGGCACCGACCCGGATGCCCCCTCCGAGGGCGGCCTCCATCTCCACGACGGGGTGCTGTCCATCGCGGAGATCGGCCGCCGCGACCTCCACGAGGCCGAACTGGCCTACCTGTCCGCGTGCTCCACCGGTCACGTCGGCCGGCGGCACGCGGACGAGTCGATCCACCTCGCCTCCGCGTTCCACCTGGCCGGGTTCCGGCATGTCGTCGCGAGTCTGTGGCCGCTGGACGACCGTGTCGCGGCCGACGCGGCCGATCACTTCTACCGGCTGATGCCGGACACCCCGTCCGCCGACGAGGCGGCCACCGCGCTCCACCGCGTCGTCCGGCACCTGCGCACCGAGCATCCCGGTCGACCGCACCTGTGGGCGTCGCTGATCCACAGCGGGCCGTAACGGCTCCGCCCCCGGGCGGTCGACAGTGACCCGCCCTGTCTTCGCACCGGCGAAGTCTTACGTGCACCACCACAGGAAGCGGTCGCACTCCGTCGGGGTCGGGGTCGGGCTCGGTGCCGTGGTGGTGGGGG
>NZ_LJBR01000548.1 GCF_001282115.1 Streptomyces sp. NRRL B-24085
CGGGGGCACAGTGGCGGGCGTCGGTGGGGGGTGGGCAACCGTGGTGTTCCGGTATGCGTGATGATCCATGCACCGGATCGCTCACAGCAGAGGACTTCACATGCGCGCCGCCCCCCTCGCCGTCACCGCCCTCGCCGCGGCCCTGCTCCTGACCGGCTGCTCCGGCGACAACGACAGCTCCGGTGGTGACAAGGCCACAGCGAGCCCTGACAACGGCACCACGTGCCGGATCGGCGCCATGGACGTGGAGGTCGGCCCCGCCAACGTGGCCCCCGCCGCCGGGGACACCGGCAACATCCCCGTCACGCTCACCAACCAGAGCGCCGACTGCACGCTGGACGGCTTCCCCGGCGTCGACCTGAAGGCCGCGGACTCGTCGGCGAGCCTCGCGCCCGCGCAGGGCGCCACCGCCACGAAGCTGACCCTGGCCAAGGGCACGGCCGCCACCTTCACCCTCACGTACACGCGCGGCGAGGCCGACGCCGGGGCGAGCCTCGACGTGACGACGCTGGAGATCGGCCTGCCTGGAGCGGACACCCGTAAGAGCTTCAAGTGGTCGTACGGGCCGGTTCAGGGCAAGGGCGGCAAGGCCGCCGACCCGACCGCCTCCGTCGGCGCCTTCACTCAGGCCGGCGACTGAGCCGGGGCCGGTTGCCGACCTGCGCCCGGTCGGCCGCCCGGGTGCCCTCGGTCCAGCCCGCCTCGTCGCTGACACCGCGCAGCCGGGTCGTCGTGGTCCGCGGGAACATCCGCTCCACCCGGTCGGTGACGGCGACCTCGCGGGAGGCCAGTACCGGCAGCAGGTCGTCGGTCACCGGGGCCTCGGCGGCGGCGCGCAGGCGGTCGCCGACGCGGTGGGCGTAGGCCGCGAGGAAGGACTGCCGGAAGGTCTTGGTGCGCTTGCGGCCGCCCGACCGCTGCGCCGCCTCCGCCTTCGCCATCGCGGACTGCGCCTGCACGAGCAGCGAGGTGTAGAGGAGTTCGACGGACGCCAGGTCGCCCTCGAAGCCGACGACCGTGGAGAAGGCGAACGGTTCGTTCCACACCGCCCGGCAGTGGTTGGCCGTGGCGACCGCGTCGAGGAGCACCGCCTTCGCCTGCTCGTACGGCGGCTCGACCCCGATCCGGCAGGCACCGGGGGTGTCCTTCGCGGGCGCCCGGGCGTCGAGCAGCGCCTCGTCGACACTGTGGCGGGCCATCAGCTCCTGCGCCTTCGCGGTGAGCGCCTCCGCCTCCTCGGGAAAGCCGGTCGCCTCCGCCTTGGCGAGCAGGGCGCGGATACGGCCGAGCATGCGGGCGTCGCCCTTGTGCCCCCCGTGCTCCCGCCGGGGGTCCTCCAGCGGCTCCAGCGCGGGCAGGCGCAGCAGCAGGCGGTACAGCTCCAGTACGGCGGTGGCGTGCGTGAAGCGGTCGGGGCGGGGGGTGTCGTCGCCGGGCTCCTCCAACTGGGCGAGCTGGGCGGTCCAGCGGGGGCCGCGCGGGCCGTCGTCGGGGGCCTGCGCGCGGATCAGCGCGGCGGCGAGGCGCACGTGGGTGTCGTCGAGCTCGCGGCGCACGATCCGTACGACGTCGGCGGGCTGCCAGCCGCGCCGCCAGGCCTGCGCGACGAACTCGGCGCCGCGCCGATCCAGTTCGGTGTCCGTGGCGGGGTCGGCGGCGAGGAGGGAGGCGCCGGTGTCCAGGGCGGTGTCATCGTCGGCGTAGAGGGCGGTGCGGAGGGCGCGGTCGACGGTGGCGGTGGGGTCGCCGTTCGTGCCGCTGCCCTTGTCGCCGCTCTGGCCGCTGCCCTTGCCGTCGTTCGTGCCGCTGCCCTTGCCCTCGTTCCTGCGGCTGCCCTTGCCGTCGTTCGTGCGGCTGCTCTTGCTCCTGCTCACGGGGCGATCGTCTCACTCCGCGAAAACCGGTCGCCCACGCGCGCGTGCCGCTTCGAGCATGGCGGCATGGTGGACATGTCTCTGTACGCGGCGTTTCTCGTCGCCGCCTTCGCGCTCTGTGTCACCCCCGGCCCCGACATGATGTTCATCGTGGCGATGGGCGGGCGGGGCGGCCCCGCTGCCGGGGTGATGGCGGCGTTCGGCGTGGCCTGCGCCATGCTCGTGCACACGGTGGCGGCGGCGCTCGGGCTGTCTGCGCTGTTCAACACCCTGCCGACGCTGTACCACGTACTGCGCTGGGTGGGCGCGGCCTATCTGCTCTGGCTGGCGGTGAGGGCGTTCCGGGACCGGTCGGTTCCGGGTGAGAGCGGGGACACCGGCGGCGGGGCGGGGATGCGGCGGGCCTTCTGGCAGGGTGCCGTCACCAATCTGCTCAACCCCAAGGTGATCCTCTTCAACGTGGCGTTCCTGCCCCAGTTCGTGAACCCGTCGCTCGGGCACGTGCCGGGGCAGTTGCTGCTGCTCGGGACCACGCTCGTGGTGATGGGGTTCCTGTGGGACGGCGGTGTGGGGCTGCTCGCGGGACGGCTGGGGGACGTCCTTAGGCGCAGTGCGCGCGTGAACCGGTGGATGAACATCGTCTCGGGGACGGTGTTCACGGGGCTCGCGGTGCGGCTGGCGGCCTCACCGAAGTAGGCGCGAAGGAGGAGCGAAGAAGGGGGAAGGAGGAGCGAAGGAGAGGCAACCTCTGGTTGACACCTCTCTACTGTCAACCTAAGGTTGACACCATGACGACGAACCCCAACATCACGTCATCCGTACGCCTCGACGACCTCATCACGGCCATCAAGAAGGTCCATGACGAGCCCCTCGACCAGCTCCAGGACGCGGTGATCGCCGCCGATCACCTCGGGGAGGTGGCCGACCACCTGATCGGCCACTTCGTGGACCAGGCCCGGCGTTCGGGCGCCTCCTGGACGGACATCGGCCGGAGCATGGGGGTCACCCGGCAGGCGGCGCAGAAGCGGTTCGTGCCGAGGGAGTCGGCGGACCTCAACGCCGACCAGGGCTTCAGCCGGTACACCCCCCGGGCCCGCAACGTGGTGATGGCCGCCCACAACGCGGCCCTCACCGCCCGCAACCCCGAGGGACGTCCCGAGCACCTCGTCCTCGGCCTGCTGGCCGAACCGGAGGGCCTCGCGGCCAAGGCACTCGTCGCCCAGGGGGTCACCCTCGACGCCGTCCGCCGGGCCGCGACCGACGCGCTCCCGCCGGCCGCCGAGGAGGTCCCCGAACTCGTCCCCTACGGCTCCGACGCCAAGAAGGTCCTGGAGCTCACCTTCCGCGAGGCGCTCCGGCTGGGCCACAACTACATCGGCACCGAGCACATCCTGCTGGCCCTGCTGGAGTTCGAGCACGGCACGGGGGTGCTGTCGGGACTGGGCATCGAGAAGGAGCCGGTGGAGGCAGCCCTCGTGAAGGCGCTGGAGGAGTACGTCAAGGCACGGGGAGAAGGGGGCGAGGAGGGCTGAGGGGCCCGGCTGGGCGGCTGATCTCCGGTCCGGCTCAGGCGGCCGCACCCGGACGGCCGCGGTCCGGACGCCCTCGGTCCCCGGTCAATCGTCCACGCCCGGATGCCACGAGCTGACTCCCTTCCACCGCCCGGACGGACGTGGTCCGACCGAGCCGTACGCAGTCCGGACGCCCGCAGTCCCGTTCAATCGGCCGCGCCCGACGCCCGCGGTCCGGCTCACCCTTCCGCCACCCGGGCGTCCTCCACTCGACCCAGCCGTCCTCGCCCCGATGCCCCCGACCCGGCTCACACTTGCGCGGCCCGGACACCGGCGGTCCGGCACAGTCTTCCGCCGCCCGGACACCTGCGCCCTGCCCAGCCGTCCTCGCCCCGATGACCCCGACCCGGCTCACACTTGCGCGGCCCGGACACCGGCGGTCCGGCTCACCCTTCCGCCGCCCCCGACGTCCGTCACCCGAAGCGCATCCGTACGCGGCCCCCGCAGCCCGACACAGCCCGCCGCGACCGGTTGTCCGCTCTCCCGCCCAGCCCCCGCCCCCGTACGGGCGCCGTGGCCTGCGCTGTCCGGAAGG
>NZ_LJBR01000549.1 GCF_001282115.1 Streptomyces sp. NRRL B-24085
CCCCGACCCCGACCCCGCCTCCGCCTCCGGCAGCGCCTGCCGTCTCGGTACAGCCTGCCGATGGGCGGGATGCCCCGCGGTTCCCGGGCGCTCCGCAGCCGCCCGGCGTTCCGGGTGCGTCCCAGTTCCCGAACCCGCCGGGTGCGCCGGGTGCGCCGGGTGCTCCGCAGCCGTCCGGTGCGCCGAACGCTCCTCAGCCGCCGAGTCCCCCCGGGCTGCCCGGTGCGCCGCAGCCTCCCGGTGTTCCGGGGAGCGCGGGTGGCGCCGTGCATCACGCGGAGACCGTGCTGTCCAGGCCCCCTGTGGCCGGCCCCGGCATGCCTCCGCCGCCCCAGGCTCCGGGCTCTCCGGTCGGCACCGGCCCTGCGGGTCCCGGCTCTACCGGTGGCCCCGGCTCCCCGCCCGGCCCGGGTGCTCCCGGCATGCCCGGCGCCCCCGGTATGCCCGCAGCCGCTTCAGGCGCTCCCCGGCCGATGCCGCTCGGCGCCATGCCGCCCCCGCCTCCGGGTGCCGTACCGTCTCCCGGCCCGGCGCCTGCGCCGACGATGCCGGGACAGCCGACGCCCGGACAGCCGGTGCCGGGGCACCAGGCACCGACCCCGCCCCCCGCCTACGGCTACCCCCAGCAGTCGCAGCCGACCGTCGGTCCCGGCTACCAGGCGGTCCTCAGGTACCGCGCGCAGGACGGGTCGGAGCAGCAGTTGATCCGGCGGTCGGCGCCGGGGACACCGCACCCGGAGTGGCAGATCTTCCACGAGCTGCGCGGCATGAACGTGCCCCCGGATCAGGTCCTGGAGCTCCACACCGAGCTGGAGTCCTGCGAGCTGCCGGGCGCGTACTGCGCGCGGATGATCCGGGAGCAGTGGCCGCAGGCGCGGATCGCGAGCATCGCCCCGTACGGCACGGATCACGCGAGCCGGCAGCAGGGCATGCAGCAACTGCTGGCGCACCAGGGCGAGTTGCACCAGGTGGCCGACGGGCCCGCCCGCCCGGCACCGGTGCGTGCGCCGCTGCCGCCGGTGCAGGCCGCGCCGCCGATCCCGCCGGAGGGTGTGGCGCAGGAGCTGGCGGGGGCGTTCGGGCCGGGGATCTTCCGGTTCGAGCAGGCCGCGGTGGACCGCCAGGGCGTGCCGCCGGTCGTCGCGCACTCGTTGGTCGTGGCGGGGCTGCCGGTCGACATGGGCCCGTTCTTCTGGGCGCAGGCCCAACTGGGGCGGCCCGTGCCGACCTTGGCCGAGCTGGCCGCCGAGCGCGGGGTGCAGCCCGCCTCCGACGCGGGCTCGTACCTCGTCATGGGTAGTGACTTCGGCAAGGCGGTCTGTGTGCAGTACGGCACGGCGAACATCGTCGCCGTGCCCGTGGAGGCCGGGCCGGGCGGTGCGCCCGTACCGCCGCAGTTCGTGAACACGGGCCTGCCCGAGTTCCAGCGCTGTCTGGCCCTGCTCGGCCGGATGTGGCGGCTGCGCTTCGGCCTGAACCAGGAGCAGGCGGGCCGCTGGACCGTCGACTTCCAGGCGCAGCTCGCCTCGCTCGACCCGGCGGCGCTGAGCTCGCCGGAGAGCTGGTGGTCGGTGCTGCTGGAGCAGATGTGGGACGGGCTGCTGTGACGCCCCGCCGCCGCTGAGCCGCGCGCGCGTGGAGGGCCGGACCCGGTGGTGAGACCGGGTCCGGCCCTCCGTTTTTCGGCCCGTCCCCGCAGCCCGTGCGCGGAGTGTCGCGTTATGAACATTTCCGTCCGATACATCAAGATGTGCGCGAAATCATCATTTCGCGTTCGTTTGTGTCGTCGCGGAGAGGGGTTCCAGGATGAGCAGCGCACCGGTGTCGTCCCCGGGGTTCGTGGCCGTACGGGGGCGCGGCTACCGCCCCGACCAGGTCGACGCGTACGCGGGCGCCCTGTCCCGGGACCGGGACGCCGCCTGGGAACGGGCCGCCCGGCTCACCGTGCTCGCCCGGGACATGGAGGCCGAGGCGGTACGGATGCGGGAGGTCGTGGCGGGGCTGGTCCCGCAGGCGTACGAGGCCCTGGGCGAGGGGGCGCAACGGCTCTTCGAGGTGGGGCGGGAAGAGGCCGCCGCCGTCGTGGAGCGGGCGCGGCAGGAGGCGCAGGGTCTCGCGGACGAGGCGCAGGCGCACGCCGACGGCGTACACGCTGCCGCACAGGCGCACGCCGACGCCGTACGCGCCGAGGCGGAGGAACGCGCTCGTCAGCGGCTGCTCGCCGCGCGCGCCGAGGCCGACGAGATCCGGGTCGCCGCCCGCCGCGAGGTGAAGCAGGGGCGCGGGAAGGCGCTCGCCGCCTTGCGCGAAGTGCGTCAGCGCACCAGCGCGATGCTCGCCGAGCAGGCCAGGGAGCACGCGGAGCGGTGGGCCGAGGTGGAGCGGGCCCATGAGGAGCGGGCGGCCGAGGTGGACCTGCGGGGCGCCGAACGGGTGGCGCGGGCGAAGGCGGCGCTGGCCGTGGCGAGGCGCGAGTTCGGGCAGGCGAAGGCCGCGGTGGTGCGGTGCGAGGAGGACGCACGCGCGCGTGCGGCGGAGATCCTCGCGGAGGCGCGGGCCGAGGAGGAGCGGATCGTCGGGGAGACCGAACGGGTGCTGCGCGAGCACGCCGAGCGCTGGGACGAGGTGCAGACCCAGATGGATCTCGTCCGCAGCAGTCTGACGGCGCTCACCGGGCAGGGAGCGCCTGAGTGAGCGGGGCGTGGCCGGCCGCGGGGCTCACTGCTCCTTGAGGACCGGGAAGCGCCGGGGCGCCAGCACGAGCAGCACCCCGAACGCCAGGGCCGCCGCGCAGCCCGCGCCCACGTACACCGCGTGCACCGCGTCCGCGATGGCCGCGCGGGTCGTCTCGGGGGCCGTGCCTGCGTCCAGCGCGCGTGTGACGGAGTCGAGGTCGCTCGCGCCGCCCAGGCGGTCGGCCAGGACGCCGTTGGCGACCGCGCCGAAGACCGCCGCGCCGATCGTCTGGCCGGTCTGGCGGCAGAACAGGACGGAGGCCGTCGCCGTGCCGCGTTCCGCCCAGCCGACCGTCGACTGGACGCCGACGATCAGGGGGAGCTGGAACAGGCCCAGCGCGGCGCCCAGGAGCAGCATCAGCAGGGTGGGCTGCCAGGCCGCGCCCGGATAGGGCAGGAACGGGAAGGCGAACAGGATCACGGCCGCCGTTCCGATGCCGAGCATCGCCGTGTTGCGGAAGCCGATGCGCCGGTAGACGTGCTGGCTCAGCGCCGCCGACACCGGCCAGCTCAGCGTCCACACGGACAGCACGAATCCGGCGGCGACCGGGGCGAGTCCGAGCACCGACTGGGCGTACGTCGGCAGGAAGACCGTGGGGGCGACCATGAGCAGGCCCAGGGCGCCGAGCGCCAGGTTCACCGCGGCGATCGTGCGGCGGCGCCACACCCAGCCGGGGATGATCGGCTCGGCCGCCCGGCGTTCGATCAGGACCACGGCGGCCACCAGGGCCAGTCCGGTGCCGAACAGGACCAGTGACGGCGCCGACAGCCACGGCCAGGCCACCCCGCCCTGCACCAGCGCCGTCAGCAGCACGCCGCCGCACGCGAACACCGCGAGCGCGCCCGCCCAGTCGACACGCGCGCGCGTGGCCGTCGCGACGCGCAGGGAGCGCTGCGGCTCGTGGAGGTACCGGACGACCAGCCACAGCGCCACGGCGCCGATCGGCAGGTTGACCAGGAAGATCCACCGCCAGTCCGCGTAGGCGGCGAGCACTCCGCCGATCCCCGGGCCCGCGACCGCCGCCACCGCCCACACCGTGGACAGCTTGGCCTGGATCTTCGGGCGTTCCTCCAGCGGGTACAGGTCGGCGGCGAGCGTCTGGACCGTGCCCTGCAGGGCGCCGCCGCCCAGGCCCTGCACGATCCGGAACGCGATCAGCGCGCCCATGTTCCACGCCACCGCGCACAGCAGCGAGCCGAGCAGGAACACCACCGAACCCGCGATCAGCACCGGCTTGCGTCCGAAGGTGTCGGACAGCTTGCCGTAGACCGGCAGCGTGACCGTCACGGCCAGCAGATAGCCGGAGAACAGCCAGGAGAAGACCGAGAAGCCGCCCAGGTCGCCGACGATCTGCGGGACCGCGGTGGAGACGATGGTGGAGTCCAGGGCCGCGAGCGCCATCGCCAGCATCAGGGCCGCCACGACCGCCCCGCGCCGGTCCGTGGAGACCTGCCGCGCGGACTCCCGTGTCGACGGCTTCGTGTCGTCCACGCGGATTCCTTTCCCCCTGCATCCATCTGCCGGCGACCACTCTCCCACTTGCCCCTCACGTGGCGGCAGGGTGCAGTCTCGCCGGGGCGGAGGGTGGAGCCGACCCCTAGATCGCCTCCACCTGTCGGTGGAGTGCCCCTAGGGGTACCTCCGTACTACGGCTGGGGGAGGGTTCGTACCGCCGGAGGACGAGAAGGTCCCGGGGCCGTCCTTAACCTGGCTTTACGCCGCTGGGGAGCGGTGGGGGAGGGGC